>JAAZIF010000265.1 GCA_012510335.1 Methanomicrobiales archaeon
AGGACCGGTACGGTGTCAGGGTGTTCCTGCTCAAGTCCACCGCCGCTGAGAGCGGGGGCGGGTTCGTATACTCCACCTGCTACAATCCCGAGACCGGGCTCAAACTCGGCTACGTCGCTCCGGTGGACGGGGAGTGGTTTGTCGGTTCAGGCATATACGCGAGGACGTAGCCGGAATCATCCCAATTTTTCGCAATCACCGGTACCCTGGCACAAGGACATACATCGCCCAGTCCATGTACTCCCGGCCGTAGCCGAAGTACCCGTCCTGTATGCGGTGGAAGTAGTCGATCACGAAGTCTCGATCGGGATGATCGGGGTGATCGCCAAGCCAGGAGAGGAGCGCCTGCCATATCCCGGACTCGTAGTGATCCCAGTCATTCTCGCTCGACCGGACGGCGGCGGCGACGTCGAACCCCGCCTCCCGCGCGGTGCTGAGGATCTCATACCCGGTCAGGACATCGGGCCACTCGCGGGCGAACTCGGGTGGGGTGTGGTCGGACCGCCAGCAGCGGTCGCCGATGACGATGGTCCCTCCGTCGTGGATGAGCCCCGTGAGGGCGTCGAGTGTCGCTGAGAAACCGCCGTGGATGTGGGACGCCCCTATCGCCGCGGCACAGTCGAACGGCTCACCTGGGACGTACTCCCGGGCGTCCATGCATCGGACCGCTATCCGGCCCCCGAGGCCCGCCTCCAGAAAAGCCTTCTCCGCACGCCGGCAGGCATCCGGTCTTGCCTCGATGCCGAGGCCGGATATACCGTACTCGCGCCCCCAGAGAGCGAGTATCGTGCCGTTCCCGCACCCGATCTCCACGACACGGGTTCCCTCCCGGAGCCCTGCCGCCCGCCCGGCGGCGAGCACCTTCTCGGGCGTGGTCGGGTTCATGATCGAGAGCGCCCCCTGTGTTATGCTGACGAGCTCATCCTCCTCCATGACCGGTCTCCTTCTGCATAAGGTACGCCGGCCTCTCTTAAATCCGTGAGTCCTGCCGGCGCATCACGCCCCACATCCGATCCCCTGGAAGTGCGGCTCAATCATGATTGGAAAATATTATTTATTATACAGGAAACCATCACAGATGGATGCATCCGAAACAGGATATACCGGAGAGGATCTTGCGAACACTCAATCATCGGCCAAGGGGTCTGACGATCACCGAGATCACAAAGGTTCTCGGGGTAAACCGGAATTTGGTCTCAAAGCACCTTGAGGTGATGCAGGCGGCCGGTCAGGTCGAGTCCCGGCTCGTCGGCAACGCAAAAGTTTATTCCCTTGCGCGCCGGGTGCCCCTCTCAACGTTTCTCTGCTTCACGAAGAATCTGATCCTGACCCTTGATGCCGATCTTGCGATCGTCGAGGTGAGCAACCAGTGTCTTGCATGGTTCGGGCGTTCCAGAGAGGATGTGGTCGGGCAGAACCTCCGGGAGGCAGCCCTTCCGGTCGTCTCTGATCCCGAAGTCCTCGCCGCTATCGAAGACCTTGAGCAGGAGCAGGTGATCGCTGAGATCCCCTGTCGACAGGACGGTGGCAGGGAGTCCTTCTATAATATGCAGGCGATCCCGACGACGTTCGGGGATGGGGCAAAAGGATGCACGATCGTGCTTGAGGATATCACCGAGCGGAAACGATACCTCAGCAACACCATGTTCCTCACCCGGACAGCGATCGATCTCGTCGACCTTCAGCCGGTCGAAGATATCTGCGATTACACCGTCAGCCGGCTCCTTGAACTCGTGCCGGGCACGTA
>JAAZIF010000266.1 GCA_012510335.1 Methanomicrobiales archaeon
CCTTAAGAGTGTTGATCCTCAATCGATTGTATGCCCGGGCGGAGATTGGGTATGCGGTGTCCGGACTGCGGGTTTGAGGGTGAGGGGAGGTACTGCAGCAACTGCGGTGCGCTGCTGGCCGGGGAGGTGAGGACCGCCCCGGCAAAGGCGTCGTGGTCAGAGAGATGCCCGGTCTGCCGGGCGGGTCCGCTTGAAGAGACCGTGAGCAGGGGGTTTCTCGGGCTGACGTCCCGGGAGGTCTACGCATGTCCGGGGTGCGGGGCGACGTTCTCCCCCGAGGGCAGCGGCACGTTCAGGCTATCGGGGGTGGCCGACCGGTCAGGCCCGGTCTGGAAGACCTATGGCAACCAGACCCTGACTGGTGAAGAGTGGCGGCGGATCGCATACGGCGGTGTCTCTGATGCCAGGCAGCGGGCGCTCGACCTCGATTACGCGCTCGAAGAGTTCCAGAAGGGGTTTGTCCCGGATCTCCGGGTGGAGTCAAACGCCGTCCTCCTGAAGCGGGGTGAGCGGGCGGTTGCGGTCATACCCGGGGTCACGCTCAAGGAACCTCGATCGGTGCGGAAGACATACGGGGGCGGTGGGGGCCCGAGCATCAGGATCGCGAAGGGCGTCTACTTCAGGACGGGAGGTTTTGCGTCCCGGAGCGAGTCGCATGAGGAGATTAAAGAGATCGACTCGGGCACGCTCACGCTGACGAACCGCCGGCTGGTCTTTACCGGCCGGAAGCGCACGGTCAACGTCCCGCTCGGAAAGATCGTCGGCATGGAACCCTACAGGGATGCCGTCGCCATCAACCGCGACGGCAAGCAGAGGACCGAGTACTACACCGGCATCGATAACGTTCACCTGACCATACATGTCGATGGCCGGACCCACGTCGTGCCGCTCTCCGGCGTGGTCTTTATGTGTATGGTGCAGGGGATCATCAATAAGGAGGGGTGATGTTATCTTCCTATCTCTGCCGGCTGTCCGCCGATCCAGGTTGATACGACCTCTTTCACATCCGGGCTTCTGAACTTCCCGGCCCGGGAGCCTCCTACCTGGTAGTCTCCCGGGATCCCCCGGATGAGAGGCTGGAGTTCGTCGTCATTCTGGGTACCACCGCTGTCCCTGGCAGTCGCAAGAACGAATTCCTGAGGTGCCCCATCTCGTCGTTGATATCGAGCACCTGGTCGATGGTAAAGCCGTGCCCTACCTGGACTTGTACTCTTTTAGCTTCGTAAATTCGATCAGGTGGTCAAGGTTGTTCATGGTAAACACCTTTCCACGAGTTGATAGAATGAGTTTCTTCATATCCTCACGGCGGATCTTGAATCCACGCCCGGCAATACAGGCGATCACTTCATATCTCGGTCCCTGGTCAGCACGGCGGCCCTGCATGCTCAGTTCTCCCAGATGCTGCACCCTGGTCACTTTATCGCGCGCTGTACCATCATCCTCAGCAATCTTTGCTTCGATAACTACCTGCGGGTTAAATTCGTCAGGAATAATAAAGTCTGGCACCTGGTCGAATCCAGGCACACGCTCAGTATGCTTTGTCTTTCGAAAGCTTATTCCTGCACGGGATAGTATGCCCTCGATAGCGTTCTCTAAAGCGTCCCCTACTAACTCAGAGACCGAGTCGCGATGTGCGGCGAAAGGCCTCCCGAGAAATCGTTCATAGAGAAGCATTGGGTAGGGAACGCCAAGGTCGGCCAATGGTTGAAGGCTATTCAGGCCGCATTTAGTGTCGGCTTTATCCAGCCGATGCAAAATATCCGGAACATCCTCCTGCACGCCCTTGCGGATCAGATCACAGGCTGCCTGTACCATTGCCCGGATCCGCGTATCTGTAATACTATCATTTGAGGGGCTCAGTGGTTCAAGCGGGTTTTTACGGAGCCTCTTATCGATTGCGCGGGCGGCGCTCTGAGGGATCTCTACGCCGGTGCGCTCTGAGGCAATGTACGCCCACTCTGGAGGGGTGAAGCCCAGGATCGTTCGAAGTATGATGAAGGAGATTGGCGTGCTATATACCGCTGCAATCACAGTTTCCGGCACCATATCCTGAAAACTATGCGTGGCACGCTTCAAAGCTTCGTAACCCTCTTCAAACACAGAGTACTCTATGAACCCTTCTCCTCTGGGCATAGCCAAAAACGTGGATTCCAGAGAGTCAAATGTCGCGTCGATGTAACTCTCCAGATCTGACTGCACCTCTTCAAACGGGACTTCAAACGGGAACATCATGGTCCACCTTGCAGAGACTGGTCTGAATATGCGAATTACAGGGAGCCAGATATTGAATAAGCAGATCCAGAACTGATTGGGAGTCCCCAAAACCTGAAAACACCTCAGAGAACCTGTTCAGTCGCTCACCAATAGGCAACGTTGAATCCCACTTCCCGGAGAGTTTGTAGATGGTCATGCGAGTGAGGTGCCCATATACTATGCACCGGATATCTCCTTCAGCAGGTTTCATGCCCGCGCGCTTCAGCTGGTCCAATTCATCCCGCACTATGTCTGCTAATTGCGCCAATGTCTTAAAATTCTGACCTTTTCGGGTATGCCCCCGGCTCCGGCAGACAAAAACAGTATCGACAATCGATGATTTTGTGCCATGTATGTGAATAGAACCTCCCATCTCAGCAGGGCACGGCAGACTCGCAAAACATATAAGCCCGGCATCAAGGAGCGCAACGCCAACAGCGTGGTATGTCTCGACATTGTTGTGGTGGTATGTAAAAGCAAGCGGTGCCCCAGATTTCAGGGCGTACGCCATATTACGGTAGACCGCAGATAACCCTTCAGCAAAATGCTCCAGATCCCGGCCCTGGCTCTCATTTCCGGTCAATTCGTCAGGAGATCGAGTAGATGCTCTATCAAATCCTTCAGCCTCTGTACCGGCAAGCCCCCGCAGCCAGACATAGCAGAAATCCATCAATTCACCGTACTGGACATTCCCGAAGTAAGGGGGGTCAGTGAAGACGGCATCCAGGCTTGCCGGCTCAAGTTTCACGTCGGTGGAACTTGTGCAGTAAAGGCGGACATCTCTCTGGCCATGGATATCTGATTTTTCTCCGATCCATTCACCTACAATGGGTATACGAACATTCTGCCCTCCTCTCTGGTAGGTCTCGAAGGGAGTGTCGCAATACTGCTTTGCCTTTATGTATTTGCTGACGATATTTCGCCAACCGCCGGAACCCACACTTGTACCCCGATCATTCGTAATCCCCAGAAGGCTAGATTCACACTGGATCAATCCAACAGGGAATCCATGAACTGAGAAAATGTCAAGGGATTTCAGGGTTGCTGTGTCGTAGCGACACAGGAGGTTCTGGTACCGAAGGAGATCAGACAGGTTCGTGGCGAGAGCATGCCGTACACGCTCATCAGAAATTTCAGAGATATGATGGCAGCTCAAACCCAGGCCAAGCAGTTGCCGCTCGTTAAATAGTTCCTTATAGTGTTTGTACCCCCAGCGACGAAGTCTATCGGTCTCATCGCCCGGCAAAATCTGCTGCTCCGGGATGTAGTGCGGGCGAACCGAGTGTAGCTGGTAGGCAGCTCTCTGAACCCTGGATAAGTCCCTTTCATCAGGTTTCTTGAAGAATCGGCCTTCGTGCTCACTCGCTCTGTCTGGAACATAATATTCAATTGCAAACAACCGATGAGGCAGGGGGCCGGATTCTTGCCGGGGATAGTGGTTCAGACTATTACAATTCGGACATACACACCTACCACGCCGTGCGGGGCCGGCAGAGAGCAGTCTCTCTCCGCAGGCCTCGCAGACACCTGGTGATTCAACGTTGATAACCTCATTCAGGTCGCCACAGGCGGGGCATACAAGGACGTTACGAGGATGCCGCGCGTCCCCTGCAACCAGGTAGCCGGGAAACAGATCGATTGATGTGCCGCACTCCTCACACTTGAGCATCTTTACCCAGAGGAAGTACTTTACCGGAACGTCACTATCTCCATAATGTGGGCAACTCGTTCTATAGAGATCACCAATCTCCTGCTCTAACGACTCGATAATCGTCCCGGCTGCAGTCTGGTATTTCTGGAGGTCAAGGCGCTCTATCTCCTCACGTACGATCCAGGCAGCCATAGGATTGATGTCAAAACCTAAAACGTTGCACCCCATCCGGTTTGCTTCAAGAAGAGGGGTGCCACCCCCCATGAAAGGGTCAGCGATTGTGATATCAGGGAAGATATGAGCATGAAAGAAGGTATCGGTAACTGGCCGCCCCCCAAATTCCGATAGGATCAGACCGCGGAATAGTGTGCCGGGTCTTCGGGCAAACCACTTATGAACCGCGATGATCGGCCTATAGTTCTGCTGGCTCTGTTTTTCCTTAAGCGCCAGTGCAGCAATCAACGGGATATCGAAATTTTCTTCAATGCTCATTATCTCCTCTCTGCTCCGTATTTTATCTGACACGCCGGCAAATGCGAAACTTATGCCCGGCAGGCTGCGGCCCGGGCTTCATGCCAACTATAGAGATAACCAGCAAACCTGGTCGCAACGTCTGCTAAGGTATATTCTCAACACCTTATAATTTAGATTTATCGCGACGCCGCCTATGCCCGGGCAGTGGATACCCTAAAGGAGACGGCTGAGTGAGAAACATATTTGAGGTGGCACGACCATTATATCATATTCAGAGGTGAAGCGACGAATGGCAAAACCAATCGATCTTGGGCTTACCCTTGAGGGAGAAGACGCCCGGTGTTTCCACGAGTATATGGAGAGGCCCACCTATACCGACGCCGCCCGGGAACTGATCCGATCCGCAGCGCACGAAGCGCAAAACCGGCGCCTGTGAACATAACATGCCCCTCCCGGACATCCGTTTTTTGCCACTTTCCCGGGATCTGGATGTATCAACCTTCCGTTGTGGCCACGACGATCTAGACGAATTCCTGATCGAGGATTAGATGGATTATCAGCGGGAGCGCCTATCCGTCACCCGTCTTGCATATATTGATTCTGAGATTGTAGGATTTTTCACCCTTGTGACCGATTGCATCGACGTAAAACAGGTAGATCCAGAGGATGGGAGGCGCGGATATCCTTATCGAAAATATCCCGCAATCAAAGTTGCCCGGTTGGCAACATCGAAAAAGCATCAGGGAAACGGCATTGGTTCTCGGATGCTTCATGAAATCCTGACGCTCACGATAATGGTATCTGAATATGTCGGGTGCAGGATCATCACCGTGGATGCAAAACTGGAATCCGTTGGCTTTTACGAGAGGTTCGGGTTCAAGCGGGTGAAGAGCAGGCGTTCCGATCCGATCCCAATGTATATGGACTACCATAGAGCACTTGAGGAAGAGTGCCCGCCGGGGTGAGCGCATCCGGGCCGCGGACATACTACATCGGGAAACTGTACCGGGAGATGAAGAAGGAGCAGGGCGGCGACCGAGGTAACCAGTACACGGTGGCAGGAGGAAAAAATTTCCCCTCCTCAAAAACCGCCGCCCGCCTCGCCGAGCAGTTTGGCACGACCGAGCGCACCGTCCGCCACGCAGCAGGAGATCGCGGATGAGGTCGGGCTAACCCGAGACATCCCGACAAATTTGCCGGATGGTTACGTGCCATACCCCGGGATCGACCCCCGGCATGGCACCAGTGCCAAAAACCACCGTCACTGAGCTGACCACACAGGTATAGTATCGGCAGGGTATTTGCCCCTCTCAGGGCTCCCCGCCGGAAGGCGAGCAAACCGTGCCGGATACAGGTCAGTGCTATATTGACATGTGTGAGTATATAATACACACGATAAATTCATATAAGAATCTGGTGAAAAATCAAAAAAATATCGCTTTAAAGAGCCGCTGGAGGGATTCGAACCCCCGGCCTGTTGATTACGAATCAACCGCTATACCACTAAGCCACAGCGGCAATCTGCCTTATACCATTGCACGTCCGGAATTAAAAATGTATCACCCGGCCCCTCAGGAGTAG
>JAAZIF010000267.1 GCA_012510335.1 Methanomicrobiales archaeon
TCCTCATTCTGCTCCAAGAACAGTATAACGGAGACGAGTTTCCGACAAGCGAATCCCTCCGGTGGAGAGGCGGTCCTCAAGACTATAAAGGGGTTATGGAGGAACTTTGCAGTCGGTGCGAGCTCCTCCGGGATCAGCCCGAGAGTCTGTTCGCACCCGGGCAGAGGGGCTTTCCGACCAGGGCATGCACGCCGGTGGTGAGAACCTGCTTCGCGGTCTCGAAGTGGCAGGGGGCCGGCACCCTACAGTCTTTCGCCGCGGCGAGCCACGCCGGCCACGTTTGAGGCGAGGGGATCCTTCACCGGCACGATGCCGGCCGCGCCGGGGAAGGTCTCCATCGGGAGGTCGGTGATGCTTCCCCTCAATGAACTCCACCCAGGGGTGGCGCGGTGGCGAGGTTATCGATGATGACGACATCATGGTTTTGAACGATGGTGTCTACAAGGTTTGAGCCAGGCCGGCACCGCCGGTGACGATGTAGCGCATGAAGAGGTTATGGTGGTGCCCCTGATTAGTGCTTTCTGAATTATGCAGGGATTCCGGTCTGTCCGGGTAGGAAAGAGTGCGTACCTGTCTCCTCATCCCCCGCCGATAACCCGCACAATCGCCGCCACCGGCCCCCCCACCACCCCGTCGGCGCCGGCACCAAACGCCGAGACCCGCCGACCGGTCTCCGCCCCCCTCCAGCGTCCGGAGCCGGCTCTCAAAACCGTCCTGCGCCTCCATCCGCTGCAGCGAATCAAACCTCCGATTGCTCCCGCTCCGACCCCGTGGCCCATCGCATCTCCACCAGGAGGTCGGGGTCGGTGATGCTCCCTTCAACGAGTGTCATCCCGGGATGGTGCTCGATCTTCACCTGCCGGCCGGTGGCGAGGTTATCGATGATAACGGCGTCGCGATCACACGGTAAAGGTGCTATAGGGGGTCAGCTCGATCCAGAACCGCCGTGCATTCAACGCTGAATGGCGATCCGGCAAGCAAGGGTTGACGGAGATCGAATCTGCCCCGGGCGGAAAAGGGTCTCCTCAGATCGGTAGAATGGGGAGAACAGGGTGTTATTCCCTTAACGCATGCCGGTTCCTATCCCCCAGTAGACAGAATCCCCGGCGATCCACGCATCCGGCTCCACGACGTTCCCTCATCAACGATCGCCGGCCGCGCACACTCGCGCGGCGACGTTCCAGAGGAGGCTTTGAGCAACTGGATCACCGCCCACCGGCGAGCCCACATGAAAACGCCACGCGGGGGGGTTCGTGAATGGGGCGGCCGGCGGTGGGAGTTATACCGGCGGAAAGAGGATGGTATGGCCGGCACCGCCGGGGAATGCGGAGCGCATGAAGAGTTTACCAATTCATATATACCGGATTAACAAAATACAATCTCTATTGTCAATGTTCAAAACAGCGATAAATAACATATCTGGTGGGGGAATCGACATATGAAAGATGTATTTGATGTATTTAACGAGGGTTTCGAAGAGATTACCAGGATGGTCGGGCAGGGGAACTATAAAGGCTCTTTTGTTTACTCTTCAAATCTCACCCTGTTCTCAACATTGCTGGACTATGAAGATGGAATCCTGATAAGTGAAATACTGGAAGGGGTGTTTTCACAGGTAGGTCCTTTTGCCGAAGAGATGGATGCAAAGGAGATCGGATCGATAAATGAGCAACTGGCTGCACAGATGAAGACCATCACCGGTTCATATCGTGCTGAGGATAAGAATATCCTCTACCAGGCCCTGCGAGATCTTCGTTCTCTTGCCACGCAATTCCAGATGAGATGCATGAGATCCAGGCCGATGAAGGTGCAACGGCAGGCGAAGGTGAATATCGGGGATAAATATTATTAAGGGGGTTCACAATGGCAGTCATTCGACCGGCAAAGA
>JAAZIF010000268.1 GCA_012510335.1 Methanomicrobiales archaeon
AGTGACACTTACACCGGTCTGCAGGCGATCAAAGCCCTCGGGGCTCTCGGGGTGCCTGCAGTCGGACCACTTATGCAGACCCTGAATGCTGTCGATAGCGATTCCCGATGGGTTGTGGCGATGGCGCTCTCCAGGGTCGGCAACGGTGCAGTTGAGCCGCTTATAGAGGTCATACGGACCGCGGAGGATGGGATCACAAACCCGGTGGTCTGGGCGCTCGCCGAGATCGGTGACCCCCGGGCGATCGATCCACTGGTTGCCGTGCTCCAGGATCGTCACCGGTCCGAATGCTGCCGGTGCCTGACCGCCGCTGCCCTGCTGAAACTGGGCGATCCGGCGGGTATCGCCAGGGTCCAGGAAGCGTTTGACCTCTCGGGCGAGGAGTTCGCGGGCCTTGCCATGGAGGCCTACGAGGGAACATAGAGCCTCGTTTCACTCCATATTTTACTCTATCCGGAAGCGGATGGTTAATTACTAATAGGGCCTGCTAAAAAGAGAGTAGCATGCAAAGGCGGCTCATCCTGCTCATCGTCATGGCGGCGGTCATCTCCAGCGGATGCATGACGCCTGAGATATCCGACACCCTTGAGAAGGCACAGTCTTTTTTTCCTGCTCCCGCGCCAGTGGCGACGGAGACGCGGGTGCCGGGACCGGATCATCCATCCTCCCAGAAGATAGAGTTCGTCGACCCGCAGAGGTACCATGTCCCGACCCCGACGCCCACGATCGCGCTCAGCAGACCGCCCGACGACCTCCGGGTCTCAGAGAGGATGGTCGAGTATGCGACGGCAACCATCGATCGCCCTCGCCGTGTTATTGCCACCGACACCTATCATATCCCATTCCCGTACTGGGATCTGACCGTGAAGATGACCCCGATGAACGAACACCCCTGGTTTGAGATGGAGATCGGGGACGCCAGGGATCCGAACCGGATCGTAAAAACGATCCGGTACTCCCGGCACGACATCCTCAGCGGCGAGGGAGGTTCCAGGGAGGAGACGTTCACCATCAGGGAGGGGTATGGCGACTACTACTTCATCATACGTTCAGAATCGCTCCGATCACTCACCATAATCGTCGAGGTTCCGGAGAAGTACCTGGTTTAATCCTCCTCTGTCTTCAGGGGTTCCTGGTTGTAATCCTCTCCTCCCTCTTCTGCCTTCCGGAGTTCCTGATTGTAATCCTCTATCGCGGTGATGTAGTCCTTCCATGCCTGGTCAGCCCCGGCAAAATTGGCATCTGCCGCCGAGTAAGCCTTCGCATCATAGGCGCCTGCGGCCGAGGACCAGAGCGAGAACGCGCGGTTCAGGTTATCAAGAGCCCGGACGTAGGCGTCCTGCGCCCCGGTATAAGCATCCGGAACCCTGTCTGCGGCGATGACATGCCGGTGGTAGAGTGTGAGTCCCCGGCCGTATTCGGCGATGGCCCCAAGCTTCCGCATCCAGGCATCGTACTCTGCGATCAGCGGATAATCCCGGCGGGACTGCATATGCGAGGAGATCTCGCCCGAGAGAATGAAAAGGTCGGCCTCAGACTCCGCCACATGGTGGCTGAACTCTGTAACCCGGCCCGTCTCGGTGTAATTCATGAGGAGTGTCCACCCGCAGAAGGCGATCGATATAACGGCCGCTGCCGCCAGAACAGCGGTGAGAAGATCCTTCGGGCTGGCGGCGATCTTCGGCAGTTTCAGGTATTTCTTAAGGTCCATACCCCCTCAACCCCCTCCTGCCGGCAGGAGGGCCGGGTGGATGCGGTACCCGGCAGGTGCGGGGGTGTAGCGGAGTGGTATTATCGTCGGCGCCCTGGCCGTGCTGCCGGCATCCCCGATCGGGTTTGGCTTTCCAAGGCGTGCCGGGGAGCCGGATGAGACGTTTGTCCAGACAAAGTCCGTTCCCTCGACCGGGTAGTAGTGTTTCCCTCCGTAATTGAAGTACTTCGGCGTGTACTTCGCGTAGTAGGGGTTGAACTTCTCCATCTGGATACCGAGAACCATATGGTCCGGGTACCCGAGCAACACCGTGTCGTAGCCGAGGGCGTCCAGGAGCGCGGCCATCAGGATGGCCGAATCCTCGCAGTCTCCCTTCCCATCGACGAGCATCTCGGTGGGGTACTTCGGGTACTCGACCTCCGCGCCCCGGCGCACGGCATGGCGGGGAAGAACCCCCTCCCTGTAGGATTCCGGGCTGCTGTCGGGGGCGTACGGGATCTGCTGGACGAAGAATATGAGATCCATCAGCCTGTAGTACTCCTTCTCGGGGTTGGTGGTGGGGGGTGCGATCCGGCGGGCGAGATCCTCAATGATCGGCCGGTCACCTTCATCGAGGGCGTACCGCCCCCATGCAAGCCGATCGAACCGCGGGGTCTCGCGGTGCCCATCAAAGAGCGCCTCCGGAACCCTGACCTCAGTCGTATAGACGCCGCCGTCGACGGCTGTCCAGCGGAAGCTCCTGGTGTAGACTGGAGCATCTTCCGGGAAGGGCGTCGCCGTCGGAACCGGTGCAGGTGGGGAGTACAGCGGTTTCACCGGTCCCGGGCCGCTCACCTGGTAAGTCAGGAGTGCAGGTTTCACTACCAGGGCAAAGACCAGGATCACGATCCCGCCCGCGAGAATGGCGACGATATCTTTCCACTCCATATGTGAACCCCGGAGACCGGGCCTCTGCTAGATGTTTGCCGCGCCCCG
>JAAZIF010000269.1 GCA_012510335.1 Methanomicrobiales archaeon
CGGCTGCGGGCGATCCATTCCTTGAAGTTGAAGTCCTGGTCTTCGAGGTCATCGGCCATGATGGTGTTGAGGTCGTCAAGGAGGAGGCTGACCTCGTCGGGGGTGCGCATACAGGGTTTGCGTCCCTGACACATATAGGGTTGATTGTTGCACGGTGGGGAGCCTGTCCCTACCCGGATTTGCGCCGATTTCCGTCCTTCTCACCCTCGATCCAGGGCACGATCCACCCTCAGGCCCTCATCCCCCAGAAACCGCCATTCCAGCCCTCAAGAAATAGCACCGTTTCCTGTCGAATATACAAAAAAGGGTGCCACCGAAAGGCGGTCATACCGCCGTATTTTGGAGGCAGGAGAGACGAAAAGGAGGTCAGAGCGACGAGATCAGGGAGGAGGTGTCAATGGCGGGATACTTTTTCCCAAAAGTGGCGGTATTTCACTGCGTCTCGTGCGATCGGTCAATCCCCGGGGTAAAGGGCAATTTTTCACAGAGGGTGAGGTGGTGACATCTCCTCCCGCGTGCAGAAGATCACTCCAGGATCCGGTTCCGGAGCATCTCCCGGACCAGATCCCGGTATCGGTTGACGACCGGGAGATCATCCTGGAGTATCATGGAGACCTCGTCCAGATCCATCCGGCAGTAGAGATGGACCAGGACATTCCGAAAACCCGCAAGATCCGAGAGCTGGATTGCAAGGTCTTCCGGGATCAGCCCTTCATCAGAAAGTATGGCGAAACTCTCCCGGTAGGTCTCAGGTCGCCGGGAGCTC
This sequence comes from Methanomicrobiales archaeon, assembly GCA_012510335.1. Taxonomy (GTDB): domain Archaea; phylum Halobacteriota; class Methanomicrobia; order Methanomicrobiales; family Methanoculleaceae; genus Methanoculleus. Next base: position 767 of record JAAZIF010000269.1, read on the forward strand.
GAGGTCGCGATCAGGTGATTTGCGATATCGATCGATGCCTGGATGCTGACGAGAAGTGCATACAGCACCATATTCTGCTTATCCCGGTCAGTCCTGAGGACATCAAGGGTGATGGACTGGTAGCGTTCCCAATCGCTGACGGCTGCATCCAGTTCCCTGAGGTGAGCAAGGATCCCTTCATCCCGGACCATTCTCATCCCCTCGTAAGCAAAACCCGGTCGAACCAGTCGAGTGTCTCCGCGTAGTCGAGGTACAAAGAGAGCACACCGGCCTCGTACCGGATCCTTACACTGTTGTCGCATGCATATACGAGTTTCCCGCTCTTAATGACCTCATACTGAAGAGAGATCGGGGCGGTGTTGAGAATTTTTGCATCAACTCGAAACCGGTAGCCGGTTCTTCGCTCAACCTCCCGCTCGATCCTCGCGCGAAGCCGCAGTGCCTCGCGGGTGCCGGGTTTCCCGGTGGCGAGGACTGCCACATCCACGTCACCGAAGTCCTCCCTGTAGAACGATCCGAAGATGTACCCCACCTCGATCTCATCAAATTCAGCAAGGATCGCCTGAATGGTGCGGATAATCTCCCTTTTCTCTTCAGCGCTCAACAGGTGGCGTCGGTTCATGTTGCTGTACCTCTTCCCGCATCATATATCATTCTTTTCAGCTAGCCGGCCTGGTTCCTGCCGGGGTTTTCTGGCTGGGGGATGAGTTTTCGGGATCCCGGGGCGCAACGCTGGTCTGGATCGTCGTGGAGGTACAAAGGCTGATGGGGCGTGTACTGACGGTCGATTATATCGTTGGAAGGCCAAGAACATGCAGGATCTGGAGATCTGTGATGCCCTGCAGAGGATGGAAGCACAGGGCGGTTTGAGGGGTGGCGGGCGGAGAGGACCGGCGGAGGGCGGCGGGTTTCCACGATCGGTGCCGGCACCGGTGGGGTGGTGGCGGTGATTGGTGGGGGATGAAGGGCAGCCAGCAGATGCCCTCGCAGACCCGTGTCAAACCTGGAATGCCGGTTCAATTCAGAAAGCCCTAAACATCCCCGCCGGCTCATCAACCACGGGCAGAGCGAGAAGTGCCTCCATTCTGAGCTCGGCTACAACTATCGCATGACCGACATCAACGCCGCGATCGGCCGGGTGCAAGCTTGCGAAGCTCGAGGGCTTCAACCGCCGCCGGCAGGAGAACGCCGTGTATTAGGGTAGCCATATCACGGCGCCGGGGCTCATACTCCCGGCGGTCGCCCCCGGCCGGACCCACGTCTATGAGCAAAACCCTGAAATCGGGCGCAACCTCACCCCGGAACGACCGCATGCATGGTCCGGGGTAGTTGATGCGGGGTGGGGGGAGTAGCTCAAACCTGGATGCCTGCCCGGGCAAGCGCATCCTTGATGGAAACGAGTTCTTTTCTCATCTCTGCGAATTCGTCGTCAAGGTGCTTTTTGGTATCACTCCGGAGCCCGACAATCTCTTCTTTCGTCTCTCTCGCGATCTGGAGGGTCTGGTCCTGTTTGTCCAGCATCTGGTCCTGTTTGTCCAGCATCTGGTCCTGCTTGTCCAGCATCTGGTCCTGCTTGTCCAGCATCTGGTCCTGCTTGTCCAGCATCTGGTCCTGCTTGTCCAGCATCTGGTCAAATTTCATATCCATGCTGTGCAGTAC
>JAAZIF010000270.1 GCA_012510335.1 Methanomicrobiales archaeon
GCGCCGATACGCCAGAGGGCGAGGTAGGCGATGAGGTACTCGGGCGAACTCTCCAGGTATATGCAGACCCGCTCCCCGCGACCTATGCCGAGGTCGGCGAGGCCGCGCCCGACCCGGGAGACCCGGTCGAGGAGTTCGGAGTATGTGCAGGACTCGTCCCGGGAGGGGATGATGAGGGCAGGCTTTGCGGGGTTATGAGCGTTGGCGTCGAGGAATGTTGTACAGTTCGGCATGATCGGGTTCCGTTCGGCAGTTGTGCCCTTTGGTGTACGTATTTGCGCATGGGCCTGTAAATATGTTGTCCCGGAGGGGTGATCCACGCGGCTGCCTCCCCCGGGCATCGTGCTGCCGATCAGTTCCCGAACCAGGAGAGAAACACAAAGGCGATGATCGCGGACGATACCGTGGCCACCCGGACCCTCCCGGGCGGGATCGTGTATATCGCGGTCTACGAGGAAGATGGCTTCAAGGCGGCGGCGAATGACGCGGTTGCGAGGGGTGCGCCCGGCATCGTCAGCGACATCCGGTTCAAGAGGGGCGGGGGCGAAAACCTTGCCGCCGCCTGGACCGGCCTGTATTCTACGGGTACGGCACCACCTACGATCCCGGGATCGGGGGGTTTGCTGTCCTCTGGGAGTCCTGGGGCAGGCCCCGGCCCGACCGCCCTCCTGTCAGCCCCTACACCATCAGTTCGGGCGAGGGGAAGGTCTTTTCTGATACCAGGAGAGGCGCGATCGCCTCGTTGTACGGGACGAACGGGGCGTTTGGCATCGAGTTCATCGACCCGGCGCTCCCCGGGGGGATCATGGCGGCCTTTCCGCATGGCGCATCGCTCGATGAGCCTGGCCGAGTCCAGGTCGACAGCAATACGTCGATGACCGGCGGGGTCGCCCCGGTGGTGCGGGTGCCGCTGGATCGGGATGCACCGGCGCGGGCGATGACCGGGGCGGTCGTGATCCTCGTGCCGGCGGTGAGGTATGCCCGGGGCGCAGGAAGGCCCCATATTTTTCTGTCGGGACGCTCAATACTGGTTACATGGATTATCGGTTCTCTGGCCGGATGAGGCGTGCCCCGGAGTCGTTCCTTGAGGAGCTCTTCCGGGTCTCGGCGGTTCCGGGTGTGATCTCGTTTGCCGGCGGCCTGCCGGGTTCGGCCTACATCGACGTCGAGGGGATCGGCGAGGCTGCCCGCGACGTCTTTGCCGGCGAAGGGCGGACCGCGCTCCAGTACTCGACGACCGACGGCTACCTGCCGCTCCGGGAGTTCATCGCCGACCGCTACCGGCGAAGGCTCGGCCTCCCGGCGACCGCAGACGAGATCCAGATCGTGAACGGTTCGCAGCAGTGCCTCGACCTCGTCGCAAAGATCTTCCTCGATCCCGGGGATGCTCTCGGGATGGAGAGACCCGGCTACCTAGGCGCGATCGAGGCCTTCTCCCTCCACGAACCTGTTTTTCATGCGGTCCCGCTCACCGATGACGGGCCGGATATCGATCTCTTTGCGCGCGTGGTGCGGGAGCACGCCCCGAAGTTCTTCTACGGTATACCGAACTCCCAGAACCCCTCGGGGAGAACCTACTCGGAGGAGGTGCGCCGGGAGGTCGCTGAGATCCTCAAGGGGACGGATACGATCTTTTATGAGGACGACGCCTTCGGGGAACTCTTCTTTGACGGGAAGCCCCGGACGCCGGTTAGGCGCTACCTCCCCGGGCAGGGGATCATGTCAGGGTCGTTCTCGAAGATCGTCGCCCCTGGCATGCGGATCGGCTGGATATACGCGCCGGCGCCGATCCTCCGGGAGTTCAACGCCGCAAAGCAGGCGGCCGATCTCCACTCAAACTTCCTCTGCCAGGTGATCCTGCACCGCTACCTCACGACCCATGACCTCGACGCCCATGTTGCGCGGGTCTCGGCGGTCTACGGGCGGCACTGCCGGCTGATGTGCGACCTCCTCGATGACCTGATGCCGCCGGGTATGACCCACACCACCCCCGAGGGCGGTATGTTCATGACGGCGACGCTGCCGGAAGGCGTCTCGTCGATGAAGGTCTTCTCCGAGGGGGTCAGGGAGGGCGTCGCGGTCCTCCCCGGTGTGCCGTTCTACGTGGGTGGCGGCGGGGAGGATGTGGTCCGTCTGAACTTCTCGGCGGCGGGGGAGGAGGAGATCGTCGAGGGGATGCA
>JAAZIF010000271.1 GCA_012510335.1 Methanomicrobiales archaeon
GAGGATTACCTCGAAGCAGTCTTCATGATCACGGAGAACGGCGAGAGATCGGCGACGCTTCAGGAGATCGCAACCACACTCGGCACCGGGGAGAAAGATGCCGGAGCAACCGCCCTCTTCCTTATCGGGGAGGGGTACCTGGAGCAGGCAGAGGACGGCGCTCTCCAGCTGACCGGGAAAGGAAAGGAGATTGCATCAGAGGTGGCGCGGAAGCATCGCATCCTCCAGTGCTTCCTGACCGAGGTGCTCGGAATAGAGAAGGAAGCAGCAGACCGGGAAGCCTGCACGCTCGAGCATGGGATCTCCGGCGAGACCATAGACCGCCTCTCCTCCTACATGGACAGAGGCGCCCCGCCCGGCTGGCGTGCCGGGCACCACCGATGGGGGCGGGGCGCCCACACGCTCCTCGACTGCAGGGAAGGAGACACCGTCAGGGTGGCGATGATCCGGCGGCCCGGGCGGAACCGGAGGCTGCTCGACCTCGGCATCTTCCCGGGCGAAGTCGTGGAGATCCGGCGAAAACTCCCGAACCTCTCGATCGTCGTCCGGGTGAAAGGGTGTGACGTGGCCATAAGCCCTGAGATTGCCGAATCCGTCGTCGTGGAGTCATGCCCATCAGCTGCCACCGCATAAAACCGGTGACCGGTCCGGGGGGTTCCCGGTTGCTTTTTACCGTCTCCGGTTCACCATACCCTGCCTGTGGAGAGGCATGAGACCGATACTCCCGGCCTCCATGGGCCAGGATGTGATACGATGAGATTTGCACTGGTCGGCAACCCCACCGTAGGCAAGTCCCTTATATTCAACCAGCTCACCGGTCTCGGCGTCGAGGTTAGCAACTACCCCGGAACCACCGTCGAGCTGCAACGGGGCAACACATGCTTCCAGCGCGAGATCGTCGAGATCGTGGACCTCCCCGGCATATACTCGCTCGAAGGCAGCTCCGACGAAGAGACCCTGGTCCGCCGGTACCTGGACCGAAAGGAGACCGATGCGGTCATCGTTGTGGCAAACGTCACGCGCCTTGAGCGCAACCTCTACCTCCTCCTCCAGGTGGCCGAGTACGGCCTCCCGATGATCGTCGTGCTGAACATGGCCGACGAGGCCATAAAGCAGGGGCTCGAGATCGATCCCGGCCCGCTCCGCGACCTCCTGGGTGTCGAGGTGATCCTGACGGCGGCAACGCTCGGCAAGAACATAGACCAGATCATGCCGGCGGCGCTTGCCGCCACCCGGCCATCAAAGGTGGAGGTTCCCTACGACCACCACATAGAAGCCGCCATCAGGAGCCTCGGGAAGATGTTTGGAGCCGACCGGAGGACAGGCATCGCTGCGCTCCAGGGACTCGGCGATAACCCGGACCTTCTCGAGGCGGCACAGACGATCGCCGATGAGATCGAGTCCCGGCACCGGATGACGGCCACCCAGATCATCGCCGCCAACAGGCACAACTTCGCCCGCGAGATCGCAGACCGCACCATCAGGGAAGAGGCGCCGCCCCCCCGGACCGATCTTGACAGCATACTGACGCGGGTGTTTCCAGGGATCCCGATCCTCATAGGGATCCTGGTAGGAATGCTCCTCCTGGTCTTCGTCGTGGGAACGTATCTTGAAGAACTGATCGTCGAGGCATTCGAGATCTTTGTGCTCCAGCCGTTCATCGCCCTCGGGCTGCCGCCGCTGGTGGAGGCCCTCGGGACATCCATCATACTCGCGCTCCAGGCCGGCCTCGGTATAGCGTTCCCGTTCGTCTTCCTCTTCTACATCATCATATCGATCCTCGAGGACTCCGGATACATGACACGGGCCGCGTTCCTCGCCGACAACGCCATGCACCGGATCGGTATGCATGGCGGTGCGGTCATCCCCCTCACCCTGGCGTTTGGTTGCAACGTTCCGGCGATCATGAGCGTGCGCCTCCTGCGCTCCCGGCGTGAGCGCATCATCGCATCGTTCCTGGTCACGATGGTCCCCTGTTCGGCACGGACCGTCATCATCGCCGGGATCGTGGCCAGTTTCGTCGGTATCGGGGCGGCGTTCAGCGTATACGGAATCGTCTTTGCCCTTATCATCATCACGGGGCTCTTCCTCTCCCGCGTGACTCCCGGGGATCAGTTCGGTATGATCATGGAGATGGTCGCGCTCCGCCGGCCCGATCCGAAGCTGGTGGCGAAGAAGGCCTGGGCGCGCCTCTCCGAGTTCCTCTTCATAGCGATGCCCCTCCTACTCGTGGGCAGCGTCTTCCTCGGTCTGCTCGAGTTCTTCGGTGTCATGGCGATATTTGAGCAGATCGTGGAACCCTATACGATGGCCCTCCTCGGCCTCCCCGGCTACTCGGCGACGGCGCTGGTCTTCGGGATCCTCAGGAAAGAGATGGCGTTTGAGACCCTTGCGATCCTGGCCGGGACAGCAGATCTCGGGTCGGTGCTCACGTCCCTCCAGCTCTACGTCTTCTCTGTCGTGACCGTCCTCTTCATACCCTGCCTTGCGACCATAACGGTTCTCCTGCGTGAGGTCGGATCCCGGATCACGCTTGCGATCACGATCTACACCATAACCCTCGGCCTCTTTATCGGTGGCCTTATTTACCGCCTCCTGGCATAGTTATTACCCGGATGTACTCCTACATGACCGGTATCCCGCTGATCGATGAAGAGTTCGGTGGCCTGAGGGCCGCATCGAACGTCCTCATACTGGCCCCGCCCCAGGCCTACGCGGAACACCTCGCCTACAGGATGGCCTGCCCGAGGGCGGGGGAATGGACGGTCGCCATATCGACCGATGAGCGTGCCTCCGACATCATGGGTGCGTTCCGGAGGCAGGGCGCAAACCGGAGCCAGATCGGGATCATCGATGCAATCACGAAGAGCTCGGTGCCTACCCTGCGTGATACGGCGAGGGCGAAGTTTGTTACAAGCCCCCTGGACCTGACGAGCATCGGGATCAAGTTCTCCCGGATGGTGGAGAATATGTGGAAGGAGGCGGTGATGGCTGAGTCCCCGGGGCCGATGCCCCCGCCGGTCAGGCTCTGCCTGAACTCAGCCTCGACCATACTCATGTACGCCAGGCTCGAGGTGACATTCAAGTTTCTCCACGTCATCACGAACAGGATAAAGAAACTTGAGGGGCTCGGCATCTATATCCTTAACAGCGAGTCGTTCGACGAGAGGACTGTGGCTGCGATCAGGCAGTTGATGAGCATGGTCGTCGAGGTGAGGATCGATGATGAGAGACAGTCGGTGGAGCGGGACTTCCGCATCGTCGGCATCCGCGGCAGGACGAGCCCCCGTATCCGTTACTTCTACGACGATGGAATGCTCACGATCGAAGGATGGCGATAATATCCCGGTTTAGAGGGGGGCGAATATGCTGATGTTTGTGGGCCTCGGGCTCTATGATCTCGGGGACATATCAGTCAGGGGCCTTGAATACGTCCGGAGCGCCGATGCCGTCTACCTTGAGGCCTATACGTCCCGGCTGATGGGGACGGATGCCGCCGGGATGGAGGCTTTCTTCAATAAGGAGATCCGGGTGCTCGGCCGCGAGGACGTCGAACAGACCCCCCACGAGATCATAGAGCGCGCAGCGCGTGGCCGGGTGGCGTTCCTGACCGGGGGAGACCCCATGATCTCGACGACCCACGCCGACCTGCGGATGCGGGCTGCCGCCGCCGGGGTTGCGACATCGATCATACACGCCTCATCCATATCGAGCGCGGTCTCGGGGCTCTCCGGGCTCCAGAACTACAGGTTCGGGAAGTCCTGTTCGATCCCCTTTCCTGCGAAGGGATGGTTCCCGACGGCCCCAGTGGAGACGATCGCGGCAAACCTCGATCGCGATCTGCACACGCTCGTCTACCTCGATATCCAGGAGAGCCGCTGCATGAGCATAAGGGAGGCGATCGACATACTCGAGGAGATGGCCGGTATGCGCGGGATCGAGCCTCCCGCCCTCTACGTGGGCATAGCCCGGGCGGGCTCGGAGAGCCCGGTGGTTGCTGCAGGCTCCGGCGCGAAGCTGAAAGAGATTGACTTCGGCCCCCCGCTCCATGTCATCCTCGTCCCGGCCGGCCTCCATCCCATGGAGCGGGAGTACCTGGAGATCTTTGCAGGACTATGAACCTTGAGGACTACGGCTCCCTCTTCCACGAGGCTCTCTCCCGGACCGGCATCGCCGTCCCGGAGGGATCCCTCCTTTACCGGGCAGCAGAAGAGGTGCTCGAGATGGCGGCCGCATACGCGAGCGACGGGAGAGCGTTTCTCCGATCTGATGACCCGGTGGATGCGCTTGCCGGGTTCGCCTACGGACTCGGCTGGCTTGACGCAGGTTCGAGGCTCGGGCTGCTCCTGCCGGTCGCTCCAACCCCGCCTGATGCCGTGAGCGCCTGTATCCCTGACGCGAAGGGCGCCCACCTCCAGGAGAAGACACACCGTTACCGGGGGATGTTCCGCCTGGCCCTCACGATGGTCGAGACCGGGCCGGATGAGGCAAGCCCCCTGCACAGAGGTTCGGAGGATATCCATGGTGTGGCACGATCCTGGTATGCGGAGGGGGTGGGGCGCCTCGAGGCGGGTGACCTCACCGGCGCCCTCGCCCGGTTCAGCTACGGGTATGCCTGGCTCGATGCCGGCATCAGGGCAGGGCTGCTGCGGATCACAGGTGATCGGCGCCTATTTACGGTGTAATGCCCCGGTGCATCTTCGCGAGCGTTGAAGAGAGGGGATCCGATCCAGGATCACTGACCAAACCGCATCCAGGCTTCGTGCGCGATCTGGAGAGCTGCTCCAGAGTAAGAGGCCCCGGTGCCGGCTATCCGGCTCCCGGCGGATCCGGCATTCTTCTGCCCCAAGATAAAAATAGTAGCCACACGATACCTTATTAATCCAATTCCAGATGATTTTCGGAGAAACCGCCATCAGCACAGGGAGATCGGCTTTTTGGATTCGGGAGCACGAAGGATGGAGAAGTCTCAATGGAAGTGGCTGTTCGTTTCGATCGGGTTTAGCGCTCTCGTTATGGGGGGCGTCCTCTACTTCACCGTCGATGAGACGACTATCGAGTATATCAGCCGCATAAATCCTTTCTACCTGGCTCTCGCCATCCTCCTCCACATCCTCTCTCTAGGGTTCTGGGCGCTCCGTATCCAGAGGATGTCGGCGTCACTCGGCTACCTGGTGCGCTTCCGGCAATGCCTGAACCTGGTGATGGCGAACATGCTTGTTGCGGCGGTCACCCCGTCACAGGCGGGCGGCGAACCGGTCAGGGTCCACGAACTCTACCGGGCGGGCGTCACCGTGGGGGATGCCACCGCCGTCGTCATCATGGAGCGGATCATCGACGGGATCGTGCTCGGATTGGGAGGAGCTCTCGCCATGCTCTTCCTCAGCAGGCACTGGGGCGGCTCATCCTCGGATCTCAGCGGCCTTAGCCTCGTTATGTATGCTGCCTGGGTATTCATCATCACATTTGTGCTGATCTTCGTCTACTCGGTGAAGAACCCGGACCACCTCAAGTCGGTTCTCAAACGGTTATCACACTGGATCGACCGGCGCTGGCACCTGCGGCGGATCGAACAGATTCTGGCAACGATCGACCGGGAAGTGGATAACTTCAACCAGGGTCTTGTCCGGTTCATGAACCACGGGAAGAGCGGCCTTGTATGGGGCTTTATATTCACAGCGCTCCTCTGGCTCTCGGAGTTCCTGGTCGCATCGATGCTCCTCCTCGGTCTCGGGCTTCCGCCACACTTCATCGAGTCGCTCGTCATCCAGCTCATCATGACCACCATCATGATGATCGCGTTCACGCCAGGGGGTTCGGGCATTGCGGAGCTCGGTGCCACATCGCTCTACAGCCTCTTCGTCCCGTCGTCGATCGTCGGTATCTTCGTTCTCCTCTGGCGGTTGATCCTCTACTATCTCAATATATTCCTCGGTCTGCTGCCGGGGCTCTCGATTGTGAGGCGTGAGTTCCTCACCCGGGCCAGAAGATAGCGGTGATCTACCCCAAGGTTTAAGCATTATAAAACTCATGTCAGATCACATGACTGCTCAACGTTGCCGGGTTCAGGGTGTGTTCATGTCGGTGAGCGATATGGGAGCGGCACCGACTGTCATCCTGGACACCGGGAGTGACAGCACAATACCCATATACGTCGGCCTCTGGGAAGCCATATCAATAAATAATGCGTTGAATAGCGAGATGCTCCCCCGCCCCATCACCCACGATCTCATAATCGACCTCCTCCGGAGGTATGATATCACACTTGATGCCCTCCACATCGACTCCCTGGAGGAGGGGGTCTTTTATGCCAAACTCCTCCTCAGTCATGGTTCGCGCACCGAGATCATGGACTGCCGGCCGAGCGACGGGATAGCCATCGCTCTGCGCTACCAGGCTCCCATCATGATCGAGGATACGGTCGTGGAGAGCGCAGCGGTCAGTAAAGACGAACTCCCGAAGATGGTGGAACTGAAGGATTACCTCTGAGCGATCTTTTCCGCGCGTTGAGATCGGCCCTTTTTGCTCTGCGAAGGAGAGGCGCGAGATATGCGACGATCCCCGGATCAGGCCGGGTGTGTGGTTGAGATCCACGGGTTTGAATTCTGCTCCCCTGGACTCCATGCAGGGAGCGCATCGAAAATCCCTTATAGGGCTCGACTCCGGCAATACAATACGCGCTACTGTCCTGATCCGGGACGGCGGTTCCATTCTCCGGTGTCCTTTAGCGATAACAAGTGGTTTTTCCGGAGCAGTCCCTGGTGTAAACGGCGGCCGGCTTTCTCCGGTGGCGGTGGGAGAGTTTCCTTCGCCACATGGGATCAAACCCCGCGAACCTGCCGGCGGCCGCTGACGCCCGCACAATCGGCCGGAGTAGTGCGGGGCTCTTCGCTGCCCGCTTCCGCGAGTGGGCCGGATACATCATCTCAGGAACACAAAACCTCCCGGCTTCAACAAGGAGATTTCCAGCCATGGTATGGATTGCAAACGCCCTAAGCGGGGTGATCGTGTTCTTCATCGGGATCATCATCCGGATATTCAATGTAAGCAGCCTCATCGCCGGCTACAACACCGCACCCACAGCGGTGCGGGAGAAGTATGACGAGAGAGCACTGACCCGGTTCGTGGGAAACCTCCTGATCACCGCATCCACGATAATCCTTGCCGGCGGTCTGCTGGATGCCGCTGCCGGCGCCGGGGGTATTGTAGCCACTCTGTCGTGGCTTGCCTTTGTGGCGTTACTCCTCGGGGGCGTCGTTTACGCGAACACCGGAAGGCGGTTCCGGCGCTGAGATCTGCACTCGCCGGCCGGGGGGAGACGACCACTATCGACCGGATGCCACTTCTCTTATACATCCTCCGGTTCAACCCCCCATCATGAATCCCAGAACCCCATTCCTCGCCGCCCTGATCCTCCTTCTTGCGGTCTCCGCATGCGGGTGCATGGACCGGGAGTCAGTCATAACCGGTGAGGAGGCGGCGCAGGTAGTCACCTACGCAGATCCGATCGCTGAAAATCTCCTTGCCGGCTTCAACGAGGGTAACTACACAGAGTACTCCCGCGACTTCGGCCCCGAGTTGAGGCGGGAACTCGATGAGGCCTCGTTTGAGCAGAACCGTGAATTCATCACATCCCGGGTCGGGCTCTACGAATCCCGGCGCGATCCTGCCGTCACGGAGACCGGGGTCCATATCACCGTAACTTACAGGGCGAAGTTCGAGCAGGAGGACGGGGTGGCTATCCGGCTCGTCTTCAGGAAGGACGATGAATCGCACCGGCTCCAGGGGCTCTGGTTCAACTCCCCGAAGCTGCGCAGCTAAAAGATCCCCTTGATTGGAGAGGTGAGACAGACCCCCGGATTTACGGAGGAACCTGGACACACCGTCATTGAGGAGTGCTACTTCCGGCGGCGGGCAAGCTCATCGAGCACATCCGCCGCGTCGATGCCTGATGCCTGTAGCGCCACAAGGATATGGAAGAGTAGGTCGGCAGCTTCTGAGACTGTCCTCTCCGGTATCGGGTTCTTCGCCGCCAGGATGAACTCGACCATCTCTTCACCGGCCTTCTCCAGGGATCTGTCGATCCCCTTCTGGTGGGTCAGGATGGAACTGACGTAACTCCCGGCCGAGGGATGTTCCGCCCGATCCTGGATGACCTGCCAGATCTCCTCAAGGATGCTCCAGTCACGCACGGCCGTCCTTCTCCTCCAGCACCTCACCGAGATTGGTATCGAAGTACCGGGATAGCAAGAGTCGTGCCTTCTCGATTGTGCATCCGCCTCTCCCGATGGCGATGCCTAGATCGCCTCTTCTAACGTATACCGTGAGCCGCTTGTCGTCTTCCTTCCTCACGCCGACGACGCCGGCCGGCTTAAATGCATTTTTTGTGAAATTTTCAATATCAGAGGAGTATTCTACCATCTCAATACGTTTCCCGAGAACCCGCTGCATCTTTTTGATATTGCTTCCCTGCCGGCCGATGGCAAGGCCCATATCTCCCTCTTTTATAAGGTATACTATACGGTCGAAGCGCTCATCGATGATGCAGTCAAGCGCGGTCGCCCGGGTAAGAATTCTCAATTCTTCGATATATCGCCGTTCTTTAAAACTTATGGTTCGTATCATTGAAGGAGTCCCCGATGGGAATGATGCGGTATGATATGGTCGCTTGAGGAATATATACCTGAGTACCAGGTTCACCCGCACCTCTGGCCGGTTCCCCTTACGTTCTCCAGCACACCCGCAGGATGGATTCGCTGACATTCATGGGGTATCCCACCCATAAGAACGCGCACGCGATGCTAGCACTTCTGCAGGATCACCTTTATCGCTGCCCCTTCCTCAGGTCTGCCCGGCACCCGGTCCGCAGCCCAGACGCGCCCGCCGTAGTGGTTCGTGAGGGTCTTGACGATATGGAGCCCGAGCCCCCTGCTCCCGGAGGCGTACTTTCGGCCCTGGCTGAAGCGATCGAAGATGCTGAGTTTTAAGTGATCCGGTATACCGATGCCGTTATCGGTGACGGAGAGCGTCACAATATCTCCGGTCTCCATGACCGTTATATCGATCTGCACCCCCATACCGCCGAACTTGATGCTGTTACTGATCAGGTTGGATATGAGATGTTCGAGGAGGGGATTTGCCCAGACCATGCAGGGTTCTCCCTCGTAGCGGATATCGATCCCTGCATGCCGCTTGATCTGGCCGCAGATGACGGCATCGATGTCGACCGGCTCCAGGCGGATACGGTGCTTACTTAGCGTATTTAGAAGTTCGACGTTCTTGATGACGGTGATCCCCTGCTCGATCGTGTTCTTGATCCTCTGCGCGAGCTCCGCCTCCTCACCGGAGAGCCGTTCCCGGAGCATTCCGATGATGGTTGCCGCAACCATGCTGGTGTTGTAGATATCGGTGCCGAGCAGGTCAAGGTAGAGGCTGGAGAACCGGCTGATCTCCTGGAGAGCCCGCTCACAGGCAAGTTCTCTTGTTCTATCCCTGGCAATCCCGGCGGCTGCCACGATACCTCCGGCAGCGTCGTGCAGGGGATACATGGTTATCTGAAACGACCGCTCTTCGCCGTGCCACAGAAACGATCGCGTCTCAGATGTCACCCCTCCCGTATCTATAACCCGGCGGGCAGACCGGGTGAGGAAGTCCGCCTCATCCGCCGGGAAGAGGGCACGGGGTGTCCGGCCTGTTATCCCTGCCGCATCAAGCCCCATCTCCTTCCCGCCGGTCCAGAGGAACCGCAGGAATATACCATCCCGGCCGAGCGTGAAGATCATGTCGGGCAGTGATCTGGCGAGAGCCTGCACCTCATCCTCCGGCACCCCGGCAGAACCACCGATCGGCCTCTCTCCGGGAACGCCCCGGAAGGTCTCGACCACACCGATCTGCCTGCCCACCAGGTCGTAGAGCGGGGCGGCCATGCAGTTAACCCTCCTGCCCGATAGCAGGGGGATGCGTGATTCGGCGAGCATCTCCTCGCCGTCATGGGCCAGGAGGCTGTAGTCGCTCCCCGGGCTGTCATGAGCCAGTATATAGTCGGCCAGGGTTGGGCGCCTCTCCCCGAAGAGCGCTTCTGCGTGAGCATAATCGCCTTTCCCTATGATATTTTCCGCTGCAACACCCGTGCATTGCACGATATCCTCGTTCCAGATGATCACCCGCCCCTCGCTGTCAAGAACGAGTGCCGGCTGCTGAAGGTGGTCGAAGATGCTTGTGGACATCTGGGCTCGATTCATGGTTTTTTTGATGATCTGCTTGTTCTTCTTCACGCGCATCACCCGGGAATGATTCTCGTCCTCACAAAGCCGCCGGCCTCTCTCCCCCGCGGATTGCCTGTAGAGATCGCCGGCACCGGCAGGTGCAATGCCTCCTGGCTATTATCGCTTTCGGTTCCTGGCATGCTACGATGATGATTGCACGGTATATCACATCGATCGAGAGCAAACACGCCTGAAAAGTGTCTGGAATTTGCTCTTAAAAGGATGTCTGTTTGTCTCCTCCGGATCCGGCTGTCCGGGCGATTTATTATTTAAGACTTGCTAGATCGTCCCTGTGCCAGACACCCTGGCTTTTCATGAAAGAGATCTCCTGTTTCCTGGAAACGTAGAATTTCCATCGCTTCAGGCCCCCTTCGATCGGGTGCCGGGACGCGGGAGCGGTACCTATAGAGTAGCATGATGCTCTGAGTCATGAGGTCTCATACAGCATGTTACCATAGAGGTTATACCCCCCGGCAACCAGATTGCCCGGGCGCGGAGGTTTTTGCGATCTTTACCGGAACCAACATGAGGTGCTCCAGCAGGTTGATATTTGAGTATCTGCAGACCATTAACCGATGTTCGGGCAGTACCATGGCACTTTTCGCTACGAGAACGGTGACATCCTGGTGGAGAATGAGCGAATTGACGGTCTCCTGACCTACCGACGGAGGTGCGTGGGGCATGCGTTTGAGCGGATCCTGGTGGCCTCAAAGAACGCCAGGATCACCATCAACCCGGTGGAACCGGTAAATCTGCCGAAGGATATAACGGATCTCCTCCTGATAGAGTTTACCCCGATAGTTATAGAACCCGGGACAATGCAGACGGTTTACCTGAAGTTTCCCGTCGAGGTCGGCGTCTTCCTTGAGTCTGAGAAAGGGATCGAGGTGCTGGATATCTTCAGCGCCGGCACCCAGAAGTATACGCTCTACGGTCCGCCGGCTGGAGGCGTCATCGCCCGATGGTACCGCAGTGTGGTGTATCCGGAGATCCCCTCCGTTGAGCGGTTCAGGGAAGGGGTGATGGAACTCTCAATCCTGAACACATCCAGCGAATGGGCCCACGTCTCGTGCGCCGTCTTTAACGGTGTCGATATGAAGATCTTCTATAATGGCGACATCGTGGCGACCACAGCCACGATGAAGATCATCAGCCCGGCTATAGCAGAGACTGGCTTCATCGATGCCCCGCTCATCCCGGGTATGACGAGATCCGTCGAACTCTATAAGGCGCGAAAGATCCGTGTGATCGGCCGGGGGTATCTCATGGAGTGGGGGTTGTAGTGATGCCTGATCTGAGCGCCGCCCTGGGGATGTCCACCGGCATCGGCACCATCACCATCGGTGATGTCCTGTGGTTTGCCGGCATCGTCGCTGTTGGCGTTATAATCGCGAAAGTTGTCGCGACAAACGTCAAACGAGCCCTCACGGAGCGGTTGCCGAAGAACGAGCGCGAGCTCCTCGCGAAAGTGGTCTACTATATCATCATACTCTGGGCTATCGCCGTCGCTCTTCCGTACCTGAATTTCGACCTCTCCGGGCTCCTGGTGGCCGGGGGCATCGCCGGTCTCGTCATAGGGTTTGCGAGCCAGAGCGTCGTCTCAAACCTCGTCTCCGGACTCTTCCTCATGTTCGAACACCCGATAAAGATCGGCGATAACATCAACGTCGCGGGCATCACCGGCTCCGTCGAGGATATCAGGATCCTCTCGACAATCGTGAAGACGTATGATGGGATCTACACCCGGATCCCGAACGAGAAGGTCTTTACATCGAATATTACAAACTACGTCAATAACGCTGCCCGGCGGTTTGAATACAAGATCAGAATCCGCTACAAGGACGATGCGGATGAGGCGATCAGGCTTGCGCGAGAGGTCATCGCGACCCACCCGTTTGCTCTAAAAAACCCGGCGCCGATGATCTACGTCGACAGTCTCGGGGATAACGGCATCAACCTGATAGCCCGTATATGGGCGCCGGCCCGGAACTGGTGGGAGGTCAGGACCATCCTTCTCTGGAAGATCATAAAAAGGCTCGAGGAGAACGGTATCATAGTGCCCTACCCGCAGAGGACGGTCTGGCTTGCGGATGAGGAGCGGACCTCCGGCAGCGGTGCTGGAAAGAGTCTGGAGGAGTAACCTCCCCCCTATAGCCGATGCACCGCCCCGAGCCCCCCGGGCCGGAAGGTCTCCGGGTACCTCTCCGCGATGTCGTTGATCCTGTCGGTGCAGTGTGAGGCCGAGACGCAGGCGAGCCCCTCGAGTGAATCGATATCCTCATCGGTGACGGTATGGAGCCCGCCGATGACCCCCCACACCGGGCCTTCCCGTGAGACCCGGTCGATGATCCGGCTGATGCCCGGATGAGCACACCCGGTGATTATAAGGAGGCCATCTGCGACGTCGACCGCAAGCGACTGCTCCGGGATGGCGGTTCCGAGCGGACCTGTTGCGGCGATGCCGGGTGCGATCTCCGTCCACTCATCGATGATCACCGGTTCGGTGTAGTTCCTGATCAGGCCGAGCGTCTCTCTGGTGAAACCGCTGTGGGCGAAGACCTCCATCGCTGAGTTTTCGGCGAGGAGCGCCCCAAGCCCCCCTGTGTGGTCCCAGTGGTCGTGGGAGAGCGCGAGGCTCTGTATATCTGCAGGCAGTATCCCGAGCGCACGCATGTTCGATAACAATACGTCTCCTTTCGCCCCGGTATCAAAGAGCAGCTCCGCCTCGTGGATATAGCAGGAGAACCCCCAATCGGGATTGAGCCCATCCTGGCAGGGGATGTTGTTGTAGACCTCGGTGATGGTTGGCATAACAAACAGACTCATCCCGGGGGAGGGATTATTCTTCCCGATGGGGCAAGGATGCCGGCGGGAAAAAAAAGGTATCAGGGTTACGCTAGGACGTAGGTTATCGAGACGCTCGCGGTCACGTCGATCTCGCCGGCCTCGATCGGTGTCGGGAGAGCGTCTCCAGCAGCCATCTCCATGGCAGCGTAGCGACTGTCGTAGGACATGGGCACGTAGCTACCCCCGACGTTGACATCCCTGACATCGACGATGGTCTTACCGATGGCCGCGGCGACCGCATCCGCATCACCCCGGGCCTGCTTCACGGCGGCCGTAAGGGCCTCCGCCCGGAACTCCTGCTGTTTCTCGTCGCTCAGTGTCAGTGAGAGCCGGTCAACCCGGTTTGCGCCGCTCGCGACCGCCAGGTCGATGACCTCGCCGGTGCGGTCTATGTTATCAAGATGGACCTCAAGGCGGTTAGTGACCCAGTAGAACTTGACCTTCGCGGTTGAGAAGAGTTTGTCATCCTTCTCAGTCACAGGCGTGATCGTGTAGCCGGCGGTCCTGAGATCTTTTGCCGGGATGCCGGCGCCCTTGATGGCGTTGACCACGGCATCCATCTTCCGGGCGTTCTGCTGCTGTGCGATCCTGGCATCGGCGTTCTCGGTCTCGACCGCGAGCACTATGATGGCGAGGTCGGGCGTGGTCGTCACCTTGCCGGTGCCTGATACATGGATCAGCCTGTCCTTTGACTCCTCGGGCTGCTCTGCGGTGACGTTCCCGATCATCGCGGCGCAGAGGATCACCAGGGCGATCCCCAGAATTGCTATCTTTCCTCGCATTGCTATCGATCAACACTTGATTGGACGAGGATAAATGCCTTGCTTTAGCTACGAGAATTTTCGTAGTTTTGAAAATTCGGTTGCTGATACAGGGGTGCCAGAAGGCGATAGGATTGTATAGCCCTGGCACTGGCGGGAGGATGTTGACCGGGTAGATCTCGACTGTGTCTGGGTGGATGAGGCCTTTTGGAGACCGCATCTCCCTCATGAAGGTTCTACCGGTTGCCTCATCGTAGGTGACCGGGATCTTCACCGCAACCCTCTGGCCGTAGCGCTCTGCAGGTCCGGGGTTCTCCGGCGATTATTGTCGCGCCCCACATCCGGAAAAATGTATGGCCGGGATCACGCCACGGACTCAAGGCTGATCCCGAAACATCCCATGCCGAAGAGATCGATGTCGTAGTCTGCCGTATCGGAGACGATCGCCGGGCACTGCCGGACGGCCCTGAAGACGGCGGCATCATCGGGGATGGCCGGATCCATCGGGGTATCGACGTTCTTCTGGATGACGAGGCGTGCTGGATCGAGGTTTGCGGCGTAGTAGTCCTTGAACGCCGACCGCTTCTCCTCGGGGATGACGACCCAGTCGGCTGCCTCGGCAATCGTCACATCGTTTGGAACCCAGCCGTAGCCGGGCAGGTAGTACTCCGCCCAGAAATGGCAGCCGGGCGCCCCGGTCATGATCATCTGGTAGCCGCCGAGGGCGCGGGCGGGGATCCCGAGCGACCGGCAGAACGCGGAGAAGAGCATGCTCTGGGTGCCGCAGTCGCCATGGCCGGTCTCGAACATGTAGGTGGACTCGGCAACCTTGGGCTCGCGGGCATCGAGTGAACCGTGCGGGACGTGGCTGTAGGGGTAGGTCTCGATGATGTGGCGGTAGATCATCTGCGCCTGGATGTGCGGGTTCGTCTCGTTCCCGACGATCTCCCACGCCTTCTCCCGGACTGCGTCCGTGAGTTCGATGTTACGCTCGGATCTCGTGTAGAGCAGGTATTCAGGGTCGCTCGTGTTGTACTCCCCGACCTCTGCCGGGTCTATACCGCTAAATATCTGCTCGTAGGAGACGAAGTCGATATCCGCCGAGAGGATGAGGTCTCCGTTGACCGCCCCGACCGGGATCTCATAGTAGACGTAGCCGATGGGCCCCGTGGTGAATGGGCCGGCGACGATGAAGTCAGGGCACGAGAGGTTCGTGACGGTGACGTTTCGTTGCGAATCCGTCTCGATCGGGAGCGGGAACCAGATCTTCAGAACCCCGGACGAGGGGAGCCCCTCGCGCGGGATCTCGAGCCGTTCGACGCCCGCGTAGCGGGCCGGGTTTACGTAGGGTCCGGTCCCTTCGGGCTGATCTTCCGACCAGGCGTACCGGGCGATGTAGCCGAAGTCGAGATCCCTTGCATTCTGTTTCTGCATCTCGTCGGGATGCGCGTAGAGGTAGTTCCCGGCGACATCATCGAAGTAGAGCGTCTCGTTCTCCGAAACGATCGTCTGGGCGCGATTATCCAGCCAGTCGGCTATCGCCGCATCGGTGATACCGGGGATCCGCTCCGCGAGCGCCGCCTCTGCAGCTACACGATCGAATGGATACTCCATGATCGTCCGGCTCGCCCGGAACATGGCGTTCCTCGCCGTCAGTGCCTTACCTGTATCGCCGGCGCCGGTGGAGAGGGCATACGCCTCGGCAAAACGTTCTTCGGCAATCCGGTAGTTAGCGGCTCCGTATGCGGCCACCCCCCGGGCATACGCCTCGTCGGCAGGCGAGGGATCCGGCGCACCGGGTATCTTTGTATCCTGAGGGGTGACGGTGCATCCCGCCGCAAGGAGGAGCACAGAGAGGACCAGAAGAACAGCAGCTGAATTGTGATTCATGTGTAGAGAAACATACGAATCGAACTTAAGTCTTTCTGTTTTTGGCGGCTGTTATCCAGGGGAGCTGCCGCATTTCGGTCGGAGATAGCCCCGCGCGGCAACGGGAACAGGGCATGCTGCAAGCCGGATCCCCGCTGTCCACAAAAAGGGCGCGGGGGGGTGTCAGGCAGCCCCGGCCGATTCCTCCAGGGGAGCCCGGTGGCGGTCAAGCGCCAGCCCGGCCAGCAACACGACGAGCGAGAGGGGGAGCGCGATGACCAGAGGATCCACGTCCTGCCAGGGTGCGGGGAGGATCGCCGGCACCCCGAAGATGAGGTTCGACAGCCCGAGCGCTGCCGACTCCTTTACGTGGACGAAAGCGGTCCACAGGAACCAGGTGACCGCTCCGGCGACCAGGCTCAGCTTTGCAGCTAAAAGCGATGGTTTACTGCTGTACATCGCATGGGCATAGGCCGGCAGGAACGCCGATGCACATAGGCCCATGAACATCGCTGTCGCCCTGGCGATTATGCTGCCGGGCATGACGAAGGCGAGGATGACGCTCACGACGATCATGGCGACGGTCGCCACCTGGATCGGCCGCATCATCGCTCCCTTCGAGCCGGCGCGCCGCATCACATCGAACCCGAGCGATGTTCCCATGACGTGGAAGAGAGAGCTGAGCGTGGACATCGCGGCAGCAAGGAGCGCCAGCATGAATATGACGACGAAGAGGTCCGGCATCGATGCGTTGATGAAGTTCGGTATTATAGTGTCGACGTTGCCTTCGGTGGCGGCTGCAAGGGCGATCATGCCTTTGGTCCGGTAGAAGTAGACGTTCGTGAGCGCGCCGACAGTGAAGGCGACCCCGGTCATCATAAGGATGAAAGGCCCGCCGACGAGGACCGCGCGGTTCAGCGCCCGGCTATCCCTGACGGTCATGAACCGGACCACCAGCTGTGGCTGCGCCAGCACCCCGATGCCGACCCCGAGAACGAGCGTCGTCACCATGGTGAGCCAGATGGATGACCCGAGAGCCGGCATGGATGCCCACCCGGTCATCCCCCCGGCGGCGAGTGCCTGCGGGACGAGATCCGACATAGCAGCAAGGGCGTTGTGTGCTTCGATGACACCCCCAAGCTGGATGTATGTGAGCACGAGGAGGATGGTCATGCCGACGAACATGATCGCGCCCTGTAGCGCGTCCGTGTACATGACAGCGATGAGCCCGCCCAGCACCACATATAAGGCGACAATCGCAGCGAAAGCGATGAGCGATGTGTTGTACGGTATCTGCAACGTGCTTGTGATGAACTGGGCGCCGCCGATCAGGATCGCCGCAGTGTACAGCGGCATGCCGAGGACGATGACGAGCCCTGCAGCGTATTGCATGAACGGCGACCCGTAGCACTTCCCCATCAGGTCCGGGAAGGTCACGGCGCGGAGCTTACTCCCGATCTTGCGGGTTCGTTTACCAAAGACGACGAATGCTATGAAGATGCCGAGCCCGATGTTCAGGACGGTCAACCAGATCATACCCATGCCGAGCTGTGCCGCAACCCCGCCAAACCCGATGATGGCGGATGTGCTGATGAACGTCGCACCGTAGGAGAGGGCAAGAACCACGGGATGGATCTTCCTGCCGGCAACCATGTAGTCATCGTCACCTTTCGTCCGGCGGTAACCGAGGTAACCGAGGCCTATGACGATGACGAGGTATACCAGCGTTATCACGACGAAGAGCCCTGTATCAACCGCCATCCTCCTCCCCCTCCACGCCATTGTTCCAGTTCAACAGACCGTACACTAAGCATGCGAGCGTAAAGCCGAGCGCAAGCAGATATCCAACCCAGATCGCGGGATCAGGAATTCCAAACATAACATATCACCTTCCGGTAACGGAAAAAACCGCTACATTAAACGGGAACTCAGCAAAAGAGCCGGTTCCCTACCTAAAGATAAAGAAAATTGCGTTCTGCACGTGTGTGCAACGGTAGGACTCTAAGCCGTTACCAATCATCGAGTACCTACCATCCATGCTAATTATTTGTATTTAATCCATGCGGTTTTGTTTCCGCTCGAGCCGGTGGGGGATCGCGCCCCGGTTCCGCCCCCTGAAGTAACCCCGAGTGCAGTACGGGCTTTGAAGACAGGGAATCATCCTTTCTGCGAATGCCCCCTCCGAGCGGCGCCTATGCCTGCGGGAGGTGTGTGGTCTGCCCGGCCCGGGATGAAGGCTGCTTGAGAGGATCCGGGTCGGTCCAGGTATCGCCCCACCTCCATTCCCTTCGCCCGACCGGCGATATACTCCAGTTCCAGAGGTCCATCGGCACCTCCCCGGGCTTCCTTGCTGTATGCGGCCTCCAGTATTCCTGCCAGCCAGGGATCTCCTCATGATGGATGAGGCGATCCCGGAGGTTCGGCGGCCCGATCCGCGAGGATGCGCTCCATATCATCCTCTTTATGCAAAGGATCATCCCCCGGGAGAAGGTAGCAGAACATCAATGTTCCCGGGTGCCGGATGTACAAAAATTAACCGGAGAGAGGTTTTGATGAGCCGCTAACCAGAAAAGGAAGATCTGACCGTATCGTCTCTGTTCAGCGGGATGCCTCTGTCCCTGCAGAGTTCACGCATCTTCGGGGGCAGCGTCCGCCACCGCCAGAGCCCCCACCGGTGGTAGGCCTCCGGCAACCCATTCTTCTTCGCCCACCGCTCGAGGAATTCGTCCCAGCGCTCAGTCAGCTCAGGATGCATCTCGCGGAGCCTCTCGTACTCGCCCTCGAGTGCCGCCGGACAGGGGTAGCAGCCTATCCGTTCAAGCCCCTTCTCATAGAGCGGGTTTATGGGAACACCCTTCCACCAGAGGTAGAGGAAGACCTCAAGCGCCCGCCAGCTCCGGATCGGCGAGACATTCATCTGGAGCGGGTTTTCCGGGTTCTGGCTCGTCTCATCGAGATCGGCGCGGTTCCAGGACTCATACCAGCGGTTCCCCTGGATGGTGACGCAGGGGCCGATGGCAGCGAGGTAGTTCTTTAAGGGCTGGAGTTTAAGGAGTTTGCAGCACCAGCGATGATCCTTCCCGGGCGGGCCTTCTTTCTCGACCGCCCGGAAGAAGTCACCGCCATTCCGGATGATCTCGACACCCTGCGACGCCACGAACTCGATCGTCTCCGGGAGCTCGATCCCGGTATCGATGAAGAACGCCTTCTCCACACCTGCCTTACGGGCAAGATGGAGGACGGCGGTGCTGTCCTTGCCGCCGGAGAACGATACATTCACACACGGCCGTGCGTTTGCGTGCTTCCTGATGGTGCGGACTGCGCTTCGCTCGAGGTTCTTCAGGTGGTAGCGGTTCCTCTCTATCACCAGATCCCAGTCAGGGTCAGGGCGGGTGCGGGGCTCGACGGAGATGAGTTCCTTCACCCGGATCCATCCATCCTTCACGATGCCTGTGCCGAATCTCCTCCTGTACGAGACGATGACCGTCCCATCGGGCAGGGGAGCATTCAGGGTGAACCGTTTGCCGCCGATGCGCCCCCTATGGGCGCCCAGATCGGCCTCTGCCTCAAGATCGATGATACCGCGCGTCGCGTGCGGCAGGAGATACGGGAGCGCTTCGGGGGCGATATCGAGGCTGAATCTCCGGGTGACGGGGTCGAACGTGAGCCAACCGAACCGGTCGCCATGCATTATCACGAGGTCGACCCGGTCGATGCCGCCTGTCTTATTCAGGAGAACGACTTTCGGAAGCGGGATATCGCCAAACTGCCCGGCAAGCAGGCTCCTTATAAGGGCCGTATCCGCTGCCAGCGCAGGCCGGAGGTCATACGGCTGCAGGAGCCGGAGCTCCCTGCTCCTGGCACCGCACGCACACGTGCGCCCGATGAGAGGGATGTTACAGTTGTCGCACCAGTAGAGAATCTTTTTTACTGCAGGTTCACGCATTTCCTGGTAGTACCTGGTTGTCGACTGCATTAAGTTGTGAGGTTACCCATGCCCCTTCCGCCTGGATCGTTACCCGCAGCCTCCCTCTCAGATAACCCCGCCGAATAGAAGCCGGGCAGCGAAGAAACATACCCCGGCCACGAGCGCAGCCGCCGGTATGGTCAGGATCCACGCGATAAGGATCTCGCGGACCACACCCCACTTGACCGCCGAGTAGCCGCGGGTCGCGCCAACACCCATGATCGCACCGGTTATCGCGTGAGTTGTCGAGACAGGGACACCGAGGACGTTCATAAGCGAAAGAACGCTCCCGCCAGCGGTCGAGGCACAGAACCCCTGGTAGGGACGTATCTTTGTGATGCGGTTTGCCATCTTATCTATAACGCGCCATCCCCCGAGTAGCGTTCCGAACGATATAGCAAGAGAAGATGCCAGTATGACCCAGAGCGGGACGGAGAACTCGGATATCAGCCCGCCGGCGAGGAGCATGGCGGTGATGATGCCCATAGCATTCTGGGCATCGTTGCCACCGTGGCCCGCCGCCTGGAGCGATCCCGAGAGAATCTGAAGGTTTCTGAAGTGGCGGGTCAGGCGCCGTGGATGGTGGTTGCGGAAGATGTGGACGACGATGATGCCAAGGGTGAACGCGGATATGAACCCGAGCACCGGGGAGATGACGATAAAAAGGATGATAGCCAGGATACCACTGATCTTCAAAGAACCGGCCGCAATGGCGAGCGGGATGGTTAGCGCCACCCCGATAAGCCCGCCGAGGAGAAGGTACCACGGTTTGAACTC
>JAAZIF010000272.1 GCA_012510335.1 Methanomicrobiales archaeon
AAAGCCCCGAGGTATGGGTTTCTCGCCCTCATGCACTGCCTCCCGCCCGGACGGTGAGCCGGTAGTCATAGAGGGTGAGGGCAGCATAGCCGCAGATGAGCGCAACAGCGAGGGCGAGGAGAGAGAGGAGAACGTGGTCAATGACCGCGATGACCAGGGCGTAGAGGGCTGCGGCAGCGATGAATATGGGGTAGTCCCGCCGGTCATCGAGGAGCGCCGCGATGACGATCACCTGTATGATGAACGCCGCGATGATGTTCCCGGCCGCGATGACCAGGATCTCACCCCCACAGAGGATGAGGAACCGCCGGTCGGTCACCTAGAGCACCTCCAGGGCGTCGACGTCCGGGAGGAGGGGGGCGCCGGCGGGTGCATGCATGACGACCCGCATACCCTGTGCCTTTGCCTGGTGGATGACCTGGACGAGGTGGCTTTTGTCGCCCGGCGGGAGGAGTGAGTAGATCCGGACCTCGAGAGCCTCCGCCCGGGTGAGCGCCTCTCGCACCGAGGCCGCAAAGGGCGATCTGCTCGCGCCTGCAAACGCCGAGAGGACGACTCCGAGCCTCTCCGGGTAGGCGCCCTTGCCCTGCCGGGGTACCCTGGCCCTGGCAGCGAGGATCGCCGGCCCCGGCGCCCGGTAGAGGTGGTTCCGGGGCTCTATCGGGGCGAGCCCGCCGAGTGCGGCAATAGCCTCCCGGAGATCCATCGTCCGGGGGAAGAACCGGATTATCTCGGGGCCGGCGACGACGAGGAGCGAACAGCCGTCGCGGGAGGTTATCGCGCCTTCCACCGCACCCGAGACGGCCATAGAGAACCGGGCGAAGATCTCCGGATCCGCGGCCCGGGGCGGGAGGTCGACGGTTATGAGGGGGGCGCCGCCCTCAAGCCCGGTCATCTGCCGGACGTAGAGGGTGCCGCGCCTGGCGGTGACCTTCCAGTCGATCAGCCCGGGGTCATCGCCCGACTGGTAGGGCCGGAACCCGAGGATGCTCTGGCCTGTGATGGCCGTCCGCCGGTCCACCTCGGCATCGCCGCCGCCTGCCCCAATCCCCCGACCATCCCCGGCGACCCCCGAGGGGAAGACCTGGATCTCCGGTCCGCCGGGGCTGCGGCAGGTGAGGCTCGCGGTGAATAGGGCGTCGGCCGCCTCGATGACGACACCCCCGAAGGATGTCTTTCCCGGCGCCATGAGCCGTATGGCGTAGATCGCGGTCTCTGCTGGCGGCGAGGCAGGGGCGTCGCCGATCGCGACCGCCGGCGGGATGTCGCGCACCATGATATCCATGCCAGGCAGAGCGGTGAGGTCCACCCGCACCCGGACGGTCGCCGCCGTTCCCTGCCGGAGGATCGTCCGGTCGACCTCGCGGTTGACGGTGAGCGAGGCGGCGATGGCGGAGAGATCAGTCTTGAACCGCAATCCCCGCCAGAGGAGGAAGATTGCGAGGGAGCCGGCAGCGAGGGCCGCGGCAGGGTTCTTGAGGAGGAGGGCGACGACTATGAGGGCGAGGGCGAGGGCCGCGATGCCGCCGGCAGTCCGGGTCGGCCGGAGCATCGCTAGGACACCCCGACGCTATCGACGATCCCGGTGATGACATCCTCAGGCTTGATCCCGGTGATCTCCGCCTCCCGGGTGAGGAGGATGCGGTGGCGCAGAACCGGGAGGGCGAGCGCCCTGGCATCGTCCGGGATGACGTAGGTCCGGCGGTTTAAGGCAGCGCGGACCATTGAACCCCGGAGGAGGGCGATCGAGGCGCGGGAGCTTGCGCCGAGCCGGACGTCGCCGTGCCTCCGCGTGGCGAGGACGAGGTCGCGCATGTACTCGAGGACCGCCTCATCGACCCTGATCTCCTTGACGGTCACGGCCATGGTCCCCACCCCGGCAGGGTTGAGGATCGAGGTGATCCGCTTCCTGTATATATTCCAGTCGAGCTCCCCGGCGCGCTCCCGCCGGAGGATCTCGTACTCGTTCTCGGCGTCGAGGTGCTTGAGCACGGAGCTTAACATGAACCGGTCCCGCTGCGCCTCAATGAGGGGGAAGGTTCCCTCGGTCTCGTGTGGGTTCTGCGTGGCGATGGCGAAGTAGGGGCTAGAGAGGTCGAAGGTTTCCCCATCGATCGTCGTCTGCCCCTCGCTCATGGCCTCAAGGAGGGCGCTCTGGGTCTTTGGTGTCAGGCGGTTCATCTCGTCGACCATAAGGAAGTTCGTGAAGATCGGCCCCTTCTGGAGGATGAACTCGTTCTTCTCCCTGTCGTAGACCCGGATGCCTATGATATCCGCCGGCTGTATATCCACGGCCCCCTGGATCCGTTTGAACT
>JAAZIF010000273.1 GCA_012510335.1 Methanomicrobiales archaeon
CTGGGAGGGATGGAATGAGTCTTGACCCGTACTTCTCGTCCTCATCGAAAGTCTGGGCGGAGCGGGACTGGGTCTTTGAGATCGAGGATCTCGGGTATGCCGGGTGGGAGATCGTCGCTGACGGGAACTACCGCCTGGAGATCCCCGAAAACTTTGCCGCGATCCGGGAGATCCTTGAGAGCACCGGACTTTTAGCCACGGTTCATGCACCCTACAGCGACTTAAACCTCGCATCGCTCAACTACCCCATATGGCGAGAGTCCATACGCCAGATCTGCTCCTGTATCCACCTCGCGGCCGACCTGACCGACCGGGTGACGATCCACCCCGGGTTTGTATCCCCGGTTGGAAAACTCGTCCCCGATAAGGTCTGGGAGGTGCAGAAGACTGCTCTCGTCGAGATCGGGAGATACGCCGAAGACCACGGAGTCCTCGCGTGTGTCGAGAACATGATCAGCATCAAGGACTTCCTCTGCCGCTACCCCGAGGAGATCCTCGGCCTCACCGAGGGGATACCCGGGATCGGGATCACATTCGATCTGGGGCACGCAAACACGAACGGCCTTGTCGATGCGTTCCTCAGGTATATCGGGGAGTTCGACCACATGCATATCCACGACAACCACGGGCAGTCGGACGAACACCTGGCGCTCGGCGACGGCGCAATCGCCTGGGAGAAGGTCGGGCCGGCTATAGCCCGTGGCTACTCCGGCGTGGTCGTGGTCGAGGGGCGGACGCTCGAAGAGGCGAGGCGAAGCCTTGCAGCGTTCAGGAAGTGGTTCGTATAGCCGGCGAGACCCTGCATGTCTACTTCCTCGGCACGGCGGGTGCCCTCCCCTCACCGCAGCGAAACCCCCCCTCCGTCCTGATCCGGCGGGGCGCCGATACACTGCTCTTTGACTGCGGGGAAGGAACACAGCGGCAGATGATGCGCGCCCGGACGGGTTTTACCGTGAACGCCATCTTCATCACCCACTGGCACGCCGATCACTTCCTGGGCGTCTTCGGGCTCGTCGAGACTCTCGCGTTCATGGGGCGGACCGAACCCCTCCCGGTCTACGGTCCCCCCTGGGTGGATGAGTTTGT
This sequence comes from Methanomicrobiales archaeon, assembly GCA_012510335.1. Classification (GTDB taxonomy): domain Archaea; phylum Halobacteriota; class Methanomicrobia; order Methanomicrobiales; family Methanoculleaceae; genus Methanoculleus. Next base: position 1,087 of record JAAZIF010000273.1, read on the forward strand.
CGAGATCGTGCAGAGGATCGGCCGGCATACGCGGAGCTTCTCCGTCACCGGCCACGCCCTTGAGCACGGTTCGGTCGTGCCCTTCGATGGATATACCGTCCGCGCGTTTGCCACGTTCCACGGGATCCCGGGCCTCGGCTACGTCCTCACAGAGGATAAGCGGCCGGGCCGATTCAACCGCGAACGCGCGGTGGCGCTCGGCATCCCCCCGGGCCCGCTCTTCGGGCGGTTGCAGCGCGGGGAGACGATCCGGATCGTCCGTGAGGGTGTCGAGACCGAGGTTCAGCCCCATGACGTTATGGGGGAGGCGCGTCCGGGAAGGAAGATCGTCTACACCGGAGACACCCGGCCTATCCAGCACCTGCCCGGGGCCGCCGGTATGGCTGGAGACGCCGATCTCCTCATACACGATGCCACGTTCGATGACCAGGAGGCAGAACGGGCCCGGACGGTCCTGCACTCAACCGCCGGTGAGGCCGGTGAGGCCGCCGCCGCTCTGGGCGCCCGTATGCTCGCCCTGGTCCATATCAGTTCCCGATACACAACCACAGCAAATCATATACGCGATGCAAAGCGACATTATGAGGGAGATGTGATCCTCCCGGACGACCTGGTTGTGCTTGAGGTTCCTTTTCGGAGTTGATTGAGATGGATGGTGATGGCGATGGTGCAGGGTCTATACAGCCAGAGCCGCCGCCGCCTGGTTCTGACGGGCCTTGGCGCCCTCTTCGTCAGCGCCGCTGCAGCGAGCGTTGCAGGCATCTATCTGGGTTCTGTCCGCGAGGTTCTTGAGCTGATACCCGGCCTGATGGTGCTCCTGCCCTCGATAATCGATATGCGGGGGAATATAGCCGGGGTTCTCGCATCCCGCCTATCGTCATCGATGCACCTCGGGGAGTTCTCCATCGACTTCCGGGAGGGCTGCATACTCGGCGACAACATCCGCGCCTCGTTCGTTGTGACCGTCCTGATAGCGTTTGTCCTGGGCATATTTGCCTACGCTGCATGCCGCATCTCCGGGCTCCCGGTGGTGGGGGTCACCGATCTGGTTCTGATCTCGGTCATCAGCGGGATCGTCTCGGGGCTTGTGGTGATGGGGATCACCCTGGTCATCGCACTTCTAAGCTACCGCTACAGCCTCGACCTCGATATGATCGCCGCCCCCACCGTCACCACCTCAGGGGATATCGTGACACTCCCGATCCTCGTGCTCTCCGCGGTCTTCGTCATGCTCCTATCTCCTCCGGC
>JAAZIF010000274.1 GCA_012510335.1 Methanomicrobiales archaeon
CCCCTGACCCTCGATACACCGTAAAAGACGTTCTCCATGCCGGTGAAGGCCGCGACGAACTCGGTGGCCGGCTTCCTGAAGACCTCGTCCGGTGTTCCGGTCTGGGCGATCTTTCCATCCTGCATCACCGCCACCCGGTCGGCGAGGGCGAATATATCCTCGAAGTGGTGGGTGATGTGGACGACCGTCGTGCCGGTCGCCCGGTGGACGGACTTGAGTTCCCGCCGGAGACGGTCGCGTGTGGTGGCGTCGAGTGCGGAGAGCGGTTCGTCCAGGAGGAGGACGCGGGGCTGGAGGACGAGGGCGCGCGCGATCGCAGCCCGCTGTTGCTCGCCGCCTGAGAGTGTCTCCGGGGAGCGCGAAAGGAGGTGGCCGATACCGAGCAGGTCTGCGGTCTCACTGACCACCTCCCGGATCCGGCCGGGATCCGTCTTCTTCTGCAGGAGGCCAAACCCGATATTCTCCTCCACGGTCAGGTGGGGAAAGAGCATGTAGTCCTGGTAGACCATGCCGATCCCCCGGTCCTTCGGGTCGGTGCGGGTGATATCCCGGCCGTCGAGGCTGATCGTCCCTGCGGCGGGCGTGTAGATCCCCGCTATCGTCTCAAGGAGGATTGTCTTTCCTGCACCCGTCGGCCCGAGTATGATGAAGTACTCAGCGTCGCCGATGGTCAGGTCGACGCCATCGAGGGTGAACTCCCCGAGGGAGAGGGATAGACCCCTGACGTCGAGCATCAGAACATACCCCGGCCGTCGGTGTAGCGCTCAAACACCAGGAGCGATGCCACCGATATGGCGATCAGGATGACCGATGCCGCGATGGCGAGGTCGAGGTCTCCCGTCGATATGTTCAGGAAGAGTGCTATCGGCAGGGTCTCGGTCTTCATCTGGGTGGCCCCCGCGAGCATGAGGACCGCGCCGAACTCGCCGATGGACTTTGACCAGGTGATGACGAGGCCGGCGGCGATGCCGCCCCGGGCGAGGGGGAGGGTGACCTGGCGGAACGCCCCCCACTCGGTGCATCCGAGCGTCCGCGCGACGTGCTCGTAGCGGGTGTTGATCGATTCAAAGGCCGAACGGGTGACCCTGACCATGTAGGGGAGGTTGACGAAGAACTGGGCGACGATGATCCCGAGCGGCGTGTAGATGACATCGAGCCCCGTGGCCGAGAGCATCTGCCCGAACGTTGAAGGGCCGTAGAATATGAGCAGCGCCACGCCCGCGACGAGCGGCGGGAGGGCGAGCGGTATGTTGAATATGGTGTTGATGAGCCTCCTCCCCGGAAACGAGAACCGGGCGAGGGAGTAGGCGACCGGGATCGCGGCGACGACGCAGAGGGTGGTCGAGATCACCGATGTGATGAGCGAGAGCCTGATGGCAAAGAGGATCTCGGGGGAGGTGAGGCTCTCGATGAGGGCCGGGAGCGGCGGGTAGACGATGAGGCCGACGATGACGACGACCATGTAGGTGACGAGGGCAAAGAGGATCGCGAGGAAAAACGCCTTGAAAATGGAGATATGGGGGAGGGTGTCCCGGTTCTGAGGCACGGGCGACCAACCTAGAACGATCCACTCTGCCGCCGGATCTGCTCGACATGTCCGGGTGTCACCCAGCCGGATGTCGCGTCCGGGACGCAGTCAAACCCGGGGATGTAGGGGCGGATGTCGAGGATCGGCGTCCCGTCGAGGAGGTCGGTACCCTCGATGGAGATCCGCCCATCCTCGATCGCGAGAACCCTGACGACCGATATACCTAGGTGGTTTGGGCGGTTGAAGTGCCGGGTCGCGAATATCCCGTGCGTCTCGGCACCGTCGATGAGCGGCCGCTCGCTGAGTTCTTCGCCGGCGGCCCGGTGGAACCGGTAGATGAGGATGATGTGGGAGAACCCCTCAAGCGCGATGAGTCCTTCCTGAAACTCCGGGTAGATCTCTACCGTCCCCTGTGCGGTGGCAAAGACGCTCTGGATAGGTGTTTTTGTCGGATCCAAAAAAGGTGTATGGGCTACACCGATAGCCCTGCAGGTGAATTCCTTATTCTTACTCATGGTCTGATTCCCTCGTATTTCGGGTCCGGGTAGGTCGGGAACCCGTGTTTTGCAAATATCGCCTTCCCCTCATCAGAGGTGACGAACTCGACAAACTGTTGGGCGGCATCCGGCTGCTTCGTGAAGGTGGTCGGGCCTACCGGGACGATGAGGGTGAGGCCGTCCTCCTGCGGGAGGTCGATGGTATCCATCGTCTCGGGGTTGATGATATCGAGCGTGAGGAGCGCGGCATCAGCGGTGCCCATCTCCATCGCTATCACCACCTCGTTGATCGTCGGTGCCCGGAGGACGACATTCTCCTCGACGGCATCGCGGATACCGTGCTTCTCGAAGAGTTTGTCGCCGGCCTTCCCGATCGCGGTTGACTCCACGCCGCCGAGGGCGAGTCTCAGCCCCGGCCGGGTGAAGTCATCGACCGATGTGATGTTCTTCGGATTCCCCTTCTGAAGAGCGATGATCGGGACGTGGTAGGCGACATACCCGGGTTCCCCGACAAGCCCCTTATCCTGCGCGACACGGTAATCAGGTGTCCCGCCGGATATGAAGGCATCACCCTTCCGGGAGAGCTCCATCTGGCTCACGAGTGTGCCCGCGCCGGCGAAGTTGTACTCGACAATGATGCCGTATTTATCGGTGAACGCTTTGCCGATATCGTTCATCGGTTTCTTGAGGCCTGCGCCGGAGTAGACGAGTATTGAGGTCTCAGTCGCGACATCTTCCGACTGCCCGGACATGCACCCCGCCGATCCGATGATGGCGGCGAGGATGATGACGGTAACGAGTGCTATGGGTTTATTCTTCATGGTTACCGTCTATTATCCTCTCCTGCTGCATTAAAACACTCTCATTTACTTACATGTTATGTAAATTTTATTAACTTAACTTCCTCACATATCAACGAACCGATCGTCTGACCGCATGGCGCCCGCGTCTTCTGATGTCGCGGTCACCCAGCCAGAGCGCTCATCGGGGTGAGCATCGAACACCGGGACGTAGGGCTTGATATCGAGGAGCGGGGTTCCGTCCAGGATATCCACATCCTCGACGGTGAGCGTCGTACCATCGACGGCGATCAACTTGAGCATGGAGATCCCGACTGCGTTCGGGCGACGGGGGGCCCGGGTCGAGAAGACGCCGCGCGGTGTTTTATCGAGGAACGGGATCACCTCAAGTGAGTATCCTCTGGATCGGTGGAAGTGGTAGAGGACGATGATCCGGGAGAACCCCTCAAGGTCTTTTATGCCGGCGGCGTAGATCGGGTCGAGTTCGATCGTTCCCCTGACGCCCCGGGCGCCGACGGGCTGGATGGGCATGTCCCTCGGGTCGTTGAACGGGGAATGGATGGTACCGATCGGTGTGAATATGATCTCGGTCATGGATAACTCTCTAGGAGGTGGTACGGCAAAAATAAAGAGGGTTTGTGTCCGGGTAGACCCCCCGGTCTCATCCCCGGGCCCTGGCCTTCGCGGCCGCTATCCGGGCCCGCATATCCCGTGCGGCGGCCGTTATGTCGGGCTCCCCGACTACCGCCGATATCACCGCCACCCCATCAGCCCCTGCGGCGATGACGCTATCGACGTTCTCCCGGCTGATCCCGCCGATCGCTACGATCGGGACGGAGATCCGGGATCGGATCGCGAAGAGGACGGCGAGCCCGTGGCCCGGGCCGGCATCGTCCTTGGACGTGGTTGGAAACGTCGGGCTGAGCGCCACGTAATCGGCCCCCGCCGCCTGTGCCCGGACCGCCGCATCGGCGGAGTCGATCGAGGCCCCTATGATGAACCCCGGGGGGGCGATCTTTCGCGCGCACTCGATAGGGAGGTCATCCGCGCCGAGGTGGACCCCATCGGCGCCGGCCGCAAGCGCCACATCGAGGCGGTCGTTCACGATGAAGAGCGCGCCGGCATGGAGGGTGATCTCGCGGATGGCGGTGGCCACGGTGAAGAGATCCCGGCCGGAGAGGCCTTTATCACGGAGCTGGATCGCATCGGCACCGCCGGCTACGGCACGCCGTGCGATCTCCGCGTGGGAGTGGCCGCGCCCGACCTCCTCGTCGGTGATCACGTAGAGGTCATACGCCATAGAACTCCTCTATCCTCGCACCCCCGGTAAGGTCATCGCGGGTGAGCATGGAGAGCTCATCAATGAGCGCCGTCCTGAATGAGTACAGTCCGGATACGCCCTTCGCTACAGCCCGCTCCCCGGCGAAACCTAAGGCTGCGAGCGCCCCGGCCGCTGCGAACGCATAATCATCCGTGACCGAGGCAAACGCCCCGGTGACCGATGCGGCCATACATCCGGTCCCGGAGAGCCGTTCCATCATGGGATCGCCGTTACTGACGAGGAAGATCCGCTCTCGATCGGTGACGACATCGACATCCCCGGTCATCGCCACCACGGCCCCGGTCAGACGGGCACACTCCCGCACCGTCTCGATGGGATCGCCCGCGATACCGGCTGAGTCCACGCCCCGCACACTCCCGCCGGCGCCGGCGAGAACCCCGATCTCGCCTGTGTTTCCCTTCAGGACAGCGATATCGAGCTCATCGAGGAGTTTCCACGCGGTCTCGGTCCGAAACGCCGTCGCCCCCACGCCAACCGGGTCGAGTATGACCGGTATACCGAGCTCGTTTGCCCGGCGGCCGGCGATCAGCATCGCCTCGACCTGCTCTCGCGTGAGAGTCCCTATGTTGAGGACGAGGGCGCCTGCGGCGGCGACCATCTCCGCGACCTCCTCGGGGGCTCCGGCCATCACAGGGGCGGCCCCGGCGGCGATAGTTATGTTCGCGCAGTCGTTTATGGTGACGCTGTTTGTGATGTGATGCACGAGCGGCCGGCACTCCCGCACGGCGGCGAGGATGGCAGCGGAGATCGCACCGTTTATGAGGCTTGCTGCATCGCCTTCTGTCGTGTTGACCGACATCTATCCGATCTATTTCCGCTGCTGCGGGATAAAACCGGTCGCCGGGAGGGGAAGCACTAAAGCGCCCGGCACCGTATCCCCTTCACAGGAGAGGTGAGGGTGGCGCCTGGCATCAACGGCACGGTGATGCCCCCGGTGAGAGATATGATCGACCGCCAGGACGAACTCGGTATCACGGTCGTGGTACAGGAGAATGGCGCGACCTGCATACGCCCGGGAGTTACCGGGCGGGGTCTCTCTTCGTGGAGACCTGCCTTGCAGAGACGGCGATAATTCTCGGCCGGGTGGGTGGTCTGCCTGTGCCGTTTCTCCACCTTACCGTGAACCGCCCCGCTCTCGCATGCCTCGGTTCGCAGAAGACCGGCTGGGTGCCATGGCCTCAGGCCCGGCGCGGGCACTCGCGCAAAAGCCTAAAGCGACCTACAGGAAGATCGGCTACCGCGACCGATACCCTGCCGGGTGAGGAGGTCACGGACTTCATCGCCGGGGAGTGTGGCATAGACCCCCGGGGGCTCTACGTCCTCGTCGCCCCGAAGTGGAGCCTCGCCGGTTCGATCCAGGTCTCCGGCCGGGTCATCACGGCGCCCTCCCCGGACTACGGGCGGCCGTTTGCCCGGGTGCTCGAGGGTGCCGGCTACGACTTCCTTAAGGTCGACCCACTGCTCGCGTTCTCGCCGGCGGAGGTAACAATCAACGACCCGGAGAGCGGCGAGGTCTACCACTTCGGGAGACTGAACGCTCGTGTGCTGCTTGAGTCGTTTGGAGGAGATTAAAAATGGGGAGTATTTCCGTTCTTTCCGCGTAGAGCATTTCCAGGAGCGGATCCAGGCGCTGCGAACCGCCTCATACTGCCGATAGGAATCCGGTCATGTAAGTATCAATATCATTTTCTGTTAACAGTGTTAACAATACTATGTGAGTCTCATCGCGCGGACTCATGATCACCTCGCGATCGGGGGGTGGTTTCATCCCGTCTCCCGGTAGATTGAATACCTGAGGTTTACGCTATGACAGAATCAAACAATACAGCAAAGGGCGCCGGCGGGCAGCAGAAGAGCCCGCTTGATAAGGTCGACATGAACGTCAGGCACGTTATACTGGTGCTGAGCGGGAAAGGAGGCGTCGGAAAGAGCACGGTTGCTGCAAACCTTGCGATGGCGCTTGCGAACCACGGTTACCAGACGGGCCTACTCGATCTCGATATCCACGGCCCGAACATCCCGAAGATGCTCGGCCTTGAGGGGACGAAACTCACGTCGCCAGAAGGAACGACGATTGAGCCCATATACGTGATACCATCCCTCGGCGTCATATCGATGGCGTTTCTCCTGCCTGATAAGGCCACTCCCATCATCTGGCGCGGCCCCATGAAGATGCAGGTCATAAGGGAGTTCCTCGAGAATGTCGAGTGGGGGGATCTCGACTACCTGGTCGTCGATCTCCCGCCCGGCACCGGTGATGAGGCACTTACAATCGCGCAGCTCGCCCCTAATATTGCCGGCGCTGTTGTCGTTACGACACCTCAGGAGGTCGCCATACTCGACTCATCGAAGGCCGTGAAGTTCGTCGAGAAGATGGGTCTGAAAGTCCTCGGTATAATCGAGAACATGAGCGGCATGGTCTGTCCCCACTGCGGCGGGGAGATCGACCTCTTCGGGCAGGGCGGGGGGAGGAAGGCTGCTGAAGACCTCGGCGTGCCGTACCTCGGCCGTATCCCCCTCGACCCCGATATGCGCAGGGCCGGCGACGAAGGGCGCCCCTTCATCATCCGGCATCCGGGAGTGAGCGCGGAGAACCCCACATGGAAGCATGTGGATGATGTGATGCATGCGGTTCTCCAGAGTATTGAATAGGCGCGGCGAGAGTGTACTGGTATGAAGAAATTTCATATAGAACTGACCGGATTTCTTGAGATGGACACCGACCAGGAGCGCGACGCGCGGATACTGGCTGAGCGGATCCTTGAAGAGATCCGTTCGGTCTTCTCTGAACACGGCGCGATACAGGACTGCAGCATCGATATAGGTTCGGTCACGGAGAGGCCGCTTACCCGGCGTTACAGGTAGGCTGCCCGTGTGGGGATCAACCCCGGTCGTGCCGCCGAAGGAACGCGCGGACTTCCCGCGATTCCACCCACCCCCGGTCCAGCTGCCTGATGTAGTCGTTGATCCGGCAGACCTGCTCGCGGATGATTGCCGCCGTCTCTTCGTCGTCCAGCAGATCCGCCCTCCCCAGGGTCACCTGCAGGGGCTGGCGGATGTGGTCACCGAGGACGGCGAACTGCTCGATGTTTCGCTCGATCTGCTTGAAGGCCTGCTGGCGCATCTGCTCGCTTAACTTTCGTTCGGTGATGTCCCTCCCGATCACCTGAGCGCCGATCACCTTCTCGTGCTCCATGATCGGGGATCCGTTCAGTTCAACAAATACCATAGATCCATCTTTTCTGCGGAGCCTGACCTCAAATCCCTCGACCGACTCACCCCTGGCAATCCTCTCCTCCCCCGTCTTCCATGCGGCAAGTGAGGAGGGGCTGACGAAGTCGCGGAACTGTGAACCTATCAGTTCTGTGGGGGTGTGGCCGAGGATGCGGGTCACGGCCGGGGACATGTAGGCGATTCCCCGATCGTGGTAGCAGGTGTAGATCATATCGAAGCTCCGCTGCGCGATCGCGCGGAATTTTTCTTCGCTTGCCATGAGCGCCTCCTCGGCCGTCTTTCGCTTGATCCCCTGCGCGAGAACGTTTGCCACCGCCCGGACGAAGTTTATGTCATCCCGTGTGAACCTGCGCAGCGTCCGGGTGTGGGCGCCAAACACACCGTAAGGCGCTTCATCCCCTCGGATGATGACGCTGATGCCGCTTACGATCCCCTCATACCGGAGGAGAGTAGGGCCGCAGAACCGCTCTTCTGTCCTGAGGTCTTCGACGACCACCGGTTCATGGGAGAGAAGCGTGTATCCCGCCTGGGAGTCAGTTCCCCCCTCGACGCTCCCGATACCGACCAGATTTTTATCAAACCCCACCACCGCCTCGAGCAGGAATGCATTCCTGTCAGGGAGGTACCGGAGCACCTTGGCGTACTCGATCCCGAGGTGTTCTGCCACCGCCCTGACCGCGGCATCCATCAGCTCAGGGAGCTCTGCCCCCGCAAGAGCGAGCTGGCCGAGATCAGCGACGGCCCCCTGCTGTGCCGCCCGGATGGTGGTGAGGTTCTCGGCGTGCTTCCTCGCGGTGACATCGAGGTTAATCCCGGCCCAGAGGACGATCTGACCGCATTCGTCCCGGATGGGAGCCCCACGGGAGAGGATAGTGCGGTATCCCCTCTCGGGATCCGCGACGACAAGTTCGTGGTCCCACCGGCAGGTGGTCTCGAGGCATTGTTTCCAGTCATCGAGCACCTCACCTGCGTTCTCAAGCGGTATGCAGTCCAGCCACCCGGATCGCCGGCACTCCTCAAGTGTCCTCCCGGCGAGGCTGAGGAGTGAGGGAGAGACGTAGAGGGCAGTCCCGTCCGCATCAGAGATCCATATCCCGTACGGGAGGAGCTCCCCGATGCCGGCATAGACTGACTCGGACCTGACCCGTGCCGCTGCATCCAGGGTCTTCTCTACCGCCTCATCATGCTCAGGAGTAACATCCCGGAACCGGGCAAGAACCATACCGGTGCATGGTTCACCGGTCATCACCCGGCACGAGAACGAGAACCAGCGCATCTCGCCCGAGGAGATATGCATCCGGCAGGTGAGATGCGATGCTTCCTGCCGGCACCGGAGCGCTTCAAGCACCCTGCCGGCGGAATCTCCGTCCGGTATGAGGGGTGCAATACGCTGGAAAAAAAGGTCTTCGACCTTCATGCCATGGGCTTCCTCATCACTGATGCTGAATATCTCCCGGGACGACCGATTCAGCCCCGCGACGTAGTTGTCCTGATCCAGGATAATGACAGCATCGTCGAGTTCATCGAAGCAGTGGTACACCTTAGACCCCCATGGTCAGCGGATGCCGTATATTCCCTGCATCCTGCTGTTTTCCCACAACCGCAGTGAATTATCCGGGTTTTTGCGTCAAAACGCCGAGGGGGAGATTTGAACTCCCGAGGTGCCGAGCACCAGTGGCTTTCGAGGCCACCGCCTTCCCGGACTAGACTACCTCGGCACAGAACCGCCCACAGTATTTAGACTCTGCGACTATAATAGTATCGAGATATGCTCTGTCGGTTCACCATCCTCCTGGACAACACCGTGCTGATCTACCGCGGCGGGCCTGATGATACATACGAGACTGCCCTGCTCTCTTTCGGGATCAATCCTGATACGGTGCTGATCTTTTACGAGAATAGGAGCCTGCCGCAGGACAAAAGAATCGAGGAGGAGGAGGTCAGCATCCTCCTGACCGCCTCGCGCGGATGACTTATTCAGCGCCCATAGGGGCAGTTTCGCCGGCCTGGGTGACCATCATGTCGTCGACGCGGATGAGGAGCATGGCCGTCTCGGTCCCGCTCTTGATCGCCTGGGTCTTCACACGCTGCGGTTCTATGACGCCCGCCTCGTACATATCCATGGCCTCGCCGGTGTAGACGTTGAGCCCGGCGTACCTTCCGCCATCGGCGTGAACCTTCTTCAGGGCGACGGTCTTGTCGATCGGGTCGAACCCGGAGTTCTCCGCGAGCGTCTTCGGGATGACCTCGAAGGTGTTTGCAAACGCCTCGATGGCGAGCTGGACCCGACCGCCGAAGGTTGTGGCGTAGTCGTGGATGCGCATCTGAAGCTCGGTCTCCACCGAACCGCCGCCGGCAACGACCTTGCCGTACTCGATAGCATCCTGGACGACACGGGTTCCATCGTAGACCGCCCGCTCGAGTTCGTCAACCAGCAGCTGGGAGGTGCCCCGCAGGAGTATCGTGACAGCCTTCGGGTTGTCGCACCCGGAGATGACCGTAAGTTCGGTGTCAGGGAGTTCCCTGGCAATCTCAGCGTGGCCGAGCGTCACCTCATCGAGCTCCTCAGGCTTGTTGACGATCGTGCCGCAGAGCGCCCGCGCGGCGAACTTCAGATCCTCCTCCCTAACATCCTCGACGGCGTAGACACCGTTCTTGGCCAGATAATACTGCACCGCATCAGCGATCCCCTTCTGGCAGAGGACGACGTTTGCACCGGCAGCGACGATCGTCTCGGAGAGTTTCCGGAGGGATTCGCGCTCCTGCTCTGAGAAGGCCCTCATCTGGTCGGAGGTGGTTATCTTGATCTTTGACTTCACCTGGGTCTTTGTGACCTCTAGCGGCTGGGCGATCAGGGCCACCCTGGCGTCCGTGACCGATGCTGGCATCTGCTCAAAGACGCGCTTCTTCTCGATGACGACACCCCTGATAAGTTCGGCGTCGTGCATCGTCTCGCCAACCTGCTTCTTGATCTTAACGTCGCTCTCGTCCACGGTGTAAGTGCCCTCATTCGTCCTGGTGGCGACCTGCTGCACGGCGTCTACCACGATGCCGGAGACCTTCTCCTTGATCGCTTCGATCGACTTCCCGGTCATTGAGGTGTCAGCGAGATTTTTGAGGGTCTCCTTATCATCGAAATCGACCGTGATGGCAAGGTCATCGAGGATCTCGAGGGCCTTATCCATACCGAGCTGGTAACCTTGCGCGATGACCGTGGGGTGAATCTTCTGAGCGAGCAGCCTCTCGGCCTCATCCATAAGCGCTCCGAGGAGCACGATCGCGGTTGTGGTGCCATCCCCGACCTCGTCGTCCTGCGTCTCTGCGACCTCGACGACCAGCTTGCCGCCGGGGTGCTGCACCGACATCTCGTGCAGGATGGCTGCCCCGTCGTTCGTGATCACCACGTCTCCGCTGGGGCTGACCAGCATCTTGTCCATACCCCTGGGGCCGAGCGTAGTCCGGACGGCGGCTGCAATAGCCCTCGTAGCCATGATATTCGAGCGCTGCGCCTCGAATCCGCGCGTGCGCTCAACATTGTCCCGTAAAATAATGATGGGCTGTCCAGCAAGCATTGTATAATCCTCCTTTGTCCGTTAGGTTTGTTCAGAGGTTCTATATATAGTAATCGATGGCACTCCCTCTCCCTGGCCTGGCGGGCCATTCGGCCGCCGGCGAACTTCCAGGCCGGGCCCTGGCTGTCTGCCCGATCCCCTCACCCGAGCCTCGATACCACAAAGAGCGAGTGGATCGGGACGCCGTCGACCTCCCGGATACCCTGCTTGTCAAAGAGCGACCAGACCGCCACCGGCGTGGCGCCATGCCTTCTCAGGAACTGTAGCGCCTCGATGAGCGTTGTCCCGGTCGTGACGACATCATCGATGACGATGCAGCGCTGCCCGGTGATCGCCGCGAATGTGCCGGCGAGGGATCCGGTTGCGGTCTCGCTCTGACTGTGCTTTGCCGGGAGGTAGACTGCAAGTTTCAACCCCTCCTCCGCGGCGATGAGGGTGGCGAGCGGGACACCTGACGGCGCGATCCCGACGACCGTATCGGGCAGGTGCGCGTCGCCCTGCACCTCCTCTGCCAGGTAGAAGAAGCGCTTGAGCATCATCATCGCCATATCGCAAAGCAGCACACCATGGCTCCCGACCGTCGTCCAGTCGATGTGGACGTCTTTTGGGGCCTCCGTATCCTTCGGCTGTGTGAGCAGCCAGGTGACCGTCTCCATCGAGAGGCCCAGTTCGTCTGAGATCTGGCCCGGCGTGTGCCCCTCCGCCCGGAGTGCCTTTGCCTTCATGATCAACTCTTCGAGCGCTGACATGGAAGAGAGGTTCCCGGCGGTCTATTTAATTTTTCGTTTAATTGGCGCACCGCAGATGGGGCAATCGCCCGGCTCCCGGCAGTAGCGGCCGCACCCGCTACACCGATAGCGCCACCTGATCGCCCGGGCGGGTCGCTGCCTGATGCTCCGGGTTTCGATTCCGAGCCGGTGCGCTACGTTCTGGACCGCGAAATCGTCTGTGATGATGATGGCCGGGAGTTCCAGTGCGAGCGCGAGTATATCCCTGTCGGCCGGGGAGAGCACCCCGGCATCCCCGGTCAGGAGCGCGGCCGCATCCACCCGCTCCAGGTCTTTTTCGCGCGGTTCCCGGACCAAAAGCCCCGTGGCAGCGAGAGCCTCAAACCGGCACCTGGCGTGGAGGTCGCCGAGTTCCGCCACCACCGACGGTGTGGTGTAGATCGGTCTTTCGACCGGTATCTCCGTAAAAAAGACCGAGGCATCGAGAACCAGCGTCATGCCGAGAACTCCACGACCTCGCCCTCCCGGCACCTGAGTTGATACCCGAACTCCGAGAGAAGCCAGCAGGCGGTCTTTGCATGCATCGAGAGCGTGTGGGTGCTGTACTCCCCGCCGTAGCAGGCGATGTATATGAGGAGCTGGTCGGAGAGGTGGACGTCGACCATCCCACCCCTCCGGCACTCCTCGACCAGGGCCCGGGCGGCCATCCGGCCCACCTTCTCGGCAGGGAGCCCCCTCTTCCCGAGAGCGACGGCACCCTTTGCCCCCATCCACGCCGTGACGGAACTCCCGGCACCAGGCCCCCCCTCCCGGTGATCGAGCGTGGCGGTGCAGGGGGCCTTGAGATCGTGTTCAAGAAGGCTCTGCGCAGCGGCGGCCTGGCGCTCCACGACATGCTCCGGGAGGCCCGAGGAGCAGGATATGATCCCGCACGCCGGCTCCTCACCCGGGATCACTACCGGACGGAGACGGGCCGCATCCACCCGGACGCGCACCCGACCGCCTCCCCGGGGGTAGTAGCCCCGGTCGAGCACGTCGATATCGATCGAGGCCCCGGCGCGGCGGAGCACCGGCGCGAGGACGTTCTCCAGGTAGTCGATCGTCGGGCTCCATGCGACCTCTGTGCCGCCCCGGACCTCGATACTCCCGCCTGCGTGGAGGGCGGCCGGGAGCCAGGCCTGGAGGATGAGGGGGATGCTCCCGGCTGTGCCCGGATCCACCGTGATATCGGCTCGCCGGAGCCGGCCGGGGATGAACGTGATCTCGCTGCTCCTGGGTGAGAGGCCCTCGCACTCAGCGCCACAGACCCCGGCGACCGCGCGGATTGCGGCGATGTGCTGGGGGGCAAGCCCCGGTCTCGGCCGGTTCTCCCTGATCCGGGTGACGGTTACTGGAGTCGCGGATATCGCTGAAACCGCGACCGCCAGGCGGAGGATCTGCCCCCCTCCTTCCATGCGGGATCCGTCAATGGTGAACATATTTGGTGATCGCTGTTTTTATTGCGTTAGCGGCCGATATGAAGCTTGAGGCGTTCTCGTAGGTGTCGCTTGAGACGATCGAGGAGATTCCTGCCGCCCGCAGGCGCGTATAGGCGCCGCTTGCGAACACCCCGTGGGCACAGGCAGCGTGGATGGACGCCGCCCCCCGTTCCCGGAGCATGCAGGCGGCGGTCGTGAGGGTTCCGCCTGTGGATATGATATCGTCCACGATCACGACCTCGCGCCCGGCGGCATCGATGGCCTTCGGGGCGATCCTGACCTCTTCACCCGAGAGCCGGGTCTTCTGCAGGAAGTCGCAGTCCCACCCGCCGATCGCCGCAACATCGGACGCAAACTCGATCGCCCCTTCGTCCGGGGCGAGGATCAGGGGGTTTTCCAGGCGGAGATCGCCGATGTACCCCCCGATCGCCGGGGCTATGGTGATATTGTCTGCCGGGACATCGAAGTAATCCAGCACGCAGGGATCGTGGATCTCGACCACGAACACCCGCTCGATACCGCTTGAGAGGGCTCTTGCGACCGCTCTCGCGCTTACAGGCTCTCCGGGGACAAATCGCCGGTCCTGGCGAGCGTAGCCGAGGTACGGGATCACCAGCGTGTTCCTCGATTGGTCAGCGGCATCGATCGCAAGGAGGGTCTGTACGAGTATATCGTTGTCAGTGATGCTGCTTACGATCAGTGTCTCATCATCCAGCCCATCACACCGGAGATAGATCTCTCCATCGGGAAACCGGGTGAATTTTGTCTCTGCAAGGGGAACTCCCATTTTCTCTGAAATCCGGGCTGCCAGAACCTGAGATCGCTCCGTGCTGATAATTCTCATAGAAACACCTCTGGTAGAAAGTATTTGAACGAGCATGAATAAATTATATAAGTACCAGTGCAGCAAAGAGGTAAACTCGACGATGGATTCAACGACATCTAAAGAAATTCAGAATATCGAGCTCACGAACGACGAGCTGGCGGAGAAGAGCGATTTCGTCGATCTTGAGCTGAGCGCATCGTCAGATATCGATGTACCACCGAATCTCATCGATCAGGTCATTGGCCAGGAGCATGCCGTCGAGGTTATCAGGAAAGCCGCGATCCAGCGCAGGCATGTGATGATGATCGGCAGCCCTGGAACAGGCAAATCGATGTTAGCGAAAGCAATGGCTGAACTCCTCCCAAAAGAGGAGTTGCAGGATATCCTGGTCTACCCAAACTCCGAGGATAACAATAACCCTATAATCAGGACCGTGCCTGCCGGCCGCGGCAAGCAGATCGTCGGCGCCCATAAGATGGAGGCGAGGAAGAAGATCCAGATGCGGAGCACCCTCATCATGCTCCTTATCATCGGGATCATAGGTTATGCGATAATCGCGTCCCAGTGGCTCATGGGTATCATAGCCGCCGCGTTCGTCTTCATGGCGCTGAAGTACTCGACACCCCGCGAAGAGACGCTGGTTCCAAAACTCCTGGTCACGCATGATCCAAACACCCCTGCGCCGTTTGTCGACGCCACCGGCTCACACGCGGGCGCCCTGCTCGGCGACGTCAGGCACGATCCCTTCCAGAGCGGCGGTCTTGAGACTCCCTCCCACGACCGTGTCGAGAGCGGCGCCATCCACCGGGCGCATGGGGGTGTGCTCTTCATCGATGAGATCAATACCCTCACCCCACACTCCCAGCAGAACCTTCTGACCGCGCTCCAGGAAGGCAACTTCCCGATCACCGGCCAGAGCGAGCGATCGAGCGGCGCGATGGTCCGGACCGAACCGGTCCCCTGCCAGTTTGTCATGATCGCGGCAGGCAATGTTGACGCTATCCAGGGTATGCATCCGGCACTCCGGTCGCGTATCCGGGGCTACGGCTACGAGGTCTACATGCAGGAGACCATGGAGGATACCCCGGAGAACCGCCAGAAGTTCATCAGGTTCATAGCCCAGGAGGTCACAAATGACGGGAAGATCCCCCACTTCGATAGGGGTGCCATGTTCGAGGTGCTCCGCGAGGCCCGGCGCCGCTCGAACCGGAAGGGTCACCTGACCTTAAAACTTCGTGATATCGGCGGGCTCATCAGGGTGGCCGGGGATCTCGCCCGGCAGGAGGGCGCCGATATCACCATGGCGAAGCACGTCATCACCGCGAAGTCGACCGCCCGATCGATCGAGGATCAGATATCGGATGAGTACATCCGGCGGAGCCGCGACTACGATATCACCGTCGTGGAGGGCAACCGGGTCGGACGGGTTAACGGGCTTGCCGTTATGGGGAGCGACTCGGGCTCGGTGCTCCCGGTGATGGCGGAGGTTACCCCGAGCCAGGGGACGAACGGCACGGTGATCGCGACCGGCATGCTCAAGGATATCGCCAAGGAGTCGATCAAGAACGTCAGCGCCCTCATCAAGAAGTTCACGGGCAAGGATATCAGGAACATGGATATCCATATCCAGTTTATCGGAACCTACGGCGGTGTCGAGGGCGATTCGGCCTCTGTGACCGTCGCTACAGCGGTGATCAGCGCTATAGAGAATATACCGGTGCGCCAGGACGTTGCGATGACGGGATCGCTCTCGGTCCGGGGTGACGTCCTCCCGATCGGCGGTGTCACATACAAGATCGAGGCCGCCGCGAAGGCAGGGATCAAGAAGGTGATTATACCGCGGTCGAACCTGGATGATGTACTCATCGAGGATCGCTACCGAGCGATGGTCGAGGTGATCCCGGTCGAACACATCGAGGAGGTTCTGCAGAGTGCGCTTATGCCTGAGAACCGCGAGGGGTTCCTCGCGAAACTCCGGAAGATGGCGGTCAACCCGACGGCCGGTGTGTTCGACTCGACCGTCGGACGTTCTGCAATCTGATTTTGTCCTATGACCGAAGCAAGATACTATGATATACGGTGCGTACGGGGCGAAACCACCCTGATCGATATCGATAATGGTGTGGTTGAGTCTGCGGGCACCTCGTTTTTTGTTCGGACCGTGGTCAGGGTGCTCGGCCCGAAGGGCTGGGGTATCCTCACCCGCGACCATGTTGATCTCGACTCGAAGCGCGAGATCGAGGCCCTCATCGAGGCTGCGGCGCGCCTGGCTGCGGTAACCCGCGACCGGGTGGATCTTGCCGATGCGCCGCGCGCCCTCCTGCCGGTTCCGCCGCTCGCGGAGGATCCACGGGATGTTGACCTTGAGGAGAAGACCCGGCTGCTCGCCGGGATCGAGAGCGCGGCACGGATCCCTGAGGTGGTGAACACCCGGGCGCGCTACACCGAGGGGTTCGACTCGATCAGGTTCCTGGATTCAAACGGGAGCGAGTTCTCGTATGAGGCGGCCAGGTCCGGGTTCTCGGTAATCGCGATCGCGTCCCGGAACGGGGTGATGCAGATGGGTAGCGAACGCGACCATATAACCACCGGGTTTAACCTCCGGGATAAGCAGGCTCTCGGGCGGAAGGCCGGCGAGGTTGCGGTATCGCTTCTTGATGCAAAACTCGCGAAGGGTGGGGCGATGCGCGCCGTGCTCGACCCTGAACTTGCCGGGGTCTTTACCCACGAGGCCGTCGGCCACGCGAGCGAGGGTGATCTCGTCCGTGAGGGCGCATCGGTCCTCTCCGGTAGGATCGGCGAGCGGATCGGTTGCGGAGACCTCGTGATCGTGGATGACCCCTCTCTCCACGAGTTCGGGTTCATCCCCGTGGATGCGGAGGGGGTGGCGGTGCGGCGGACCGAGATCATCCGCGATGGCATCCTCACATCGTTCCTCCATAACCGGGAGACGCTCGCAGCGGTCGGGGACGGTGTGCCCGGTCACGCCCGAGCCGAGCACGGCGCGCCGCCGATCGTCCGGATGAGCAACACCTTCATCGAGAATGGGGATGCGACGTATGACGAGATCATGGCCGAGTGCAGGGATGGCATCCTGCTGATAGGCTCTCGGGGCGGCCAGGTCGACCCGGGTCGAGGTGTGTTTCAGTTCAACGCCGAGTAC
Source organism: Methanomicrobiales archaeon (assembly GCA_012510335.1). Classification (GTDB taxonomy): domain Archaea; phylum Halobacteriota; class Methanomicrobia; order Methanomicrobiales; family Methanoculleaceae; genus Methanoculleus. Next base: position 17,169 of record JAAZIF010000274.1, read on the forward strand.
GGCTACCTGATCGAGGGCGGGGAGGCGACCGGTATGGTCAGGGACGTCTCGCTCTCGGGTGAGATCCTCTCGACGCTTCATGATATCACCCTGATCGGAGACGATCGAAGGATGAGCCCGGGGTACTGCGGCAAGGGTGGGCAGACCGTGCCGGTGAGCGACGGCGCGCCGCACCTCCTGCTTGAAGGCGCGACGATCGGAGGTCGGGGCGAATGAACGGAGAATACCTTATCGAGAAGATCCTCCGGGCGGGCGATGCCCTGGCCGACGAGGTCGAGGTCTTCTGCAACGAAGGGCGGAGCGTCAGCGCCGGTATAAAGAAGGGGATCCTCGGGACCGCCGAGGAGTCGGAGACCTGGAGCATGACCATCCGGACCGTCAGGGAGGGACGGATCGGTTTCTCAAGCACCGGCGATCCCGACCGCTGGAGGGAGTGCCTCGATGCGGCGCTTGCAAGCGGGAGGATCGCAACACCGCAGGGGTGGGGCGGGTTCCCGGCCCCGGTGGGTGCAGTGGGCGCTGTACCTTCGGCAGACCCGGATCTCGTAGTCGGGATAGGATACGCGGCCGACATGGTTGAAGACCTCCTCTCGGGCGCTGCGGAACACCCGGTGGATGTCATAGGCGGAGGGGTCAGCCTCGGCCGGTCGCACCGGGAACTTGCAAACACAAACGGCATCGCATACAGCATGGAGAGGACGCTCGCGG
>JAAZIF010000275.1 GCA_012510335.1 Methanomicrobiales archaeon
AACGAACCCAAACCGCTTTCTGATCGACAACGACGCGCTGTCCTCTGTGATCGCCCCCAAATCCGCATAATTGCGGGTGCAGGGGCCGGGAAGACCGAAACCCTGACCCGGCGGATCGTCTACCTCCTCCTTGTGCAGAACGTGGACCCTTCCACCATTGTCGCTTTCACGTTCACGGAGAAAGCAGCACAGAGCATGAAAAGCCGGGTGTACGAGCGTGTGAAACACCTTGGTGGAGATGAGGTCTGCGCCCGGCTCGGAGAGATGTTCATCGGCACCATCCACGGTTACTGCTACCGACTTTTAGAGGAGTTCTTCGGGTACGGGGATTGGGGTGTGCTCGACGATAAACAAGAGATGGCATACCTCATGCGGGTTGGGTGGTCTATGGGGCTTGGGAAGAACGGTTACTATGCCACGAACTGTGAGGACTTTCTCAACACCCAGAATGTCTTCTACGGCGAGATGATCCCCAGGAAAACCCTGCGAAAAAAGAAGGATCGAGCATTTCTTGAGCAACTTCACCGTTACGAGACGTCGCTGGATGAACACAAGCGCCTCACCTTCAATCGCATGGTGCAGCTTGCGGTGGAGAATCTGCAACAACGCCCGGAAGTGGTCGATCATGTCAAACATCTCATCGTTGACGAATATCAGGATATAAACCGTGCACAGGAGGAGCTTATCCGGCTGATTGGCCTGGGGGGAAATATATTCATAGTCGGCGATCCCCGGCAGACGATTTACCAGTGGCGTGGCTCTGATGATCGGTGTTTCGAGGAGTTTGCTACAAAATACCCGGATGCCGCCACCATTCTCATCACTGAGAACCGCCGTTCGACTGTATCGGTGATTGAGACGGCAAACGGGTTCTCAGACACATTTGAGGGGCAGCGCTACGACCACATGGCCCCGATCCGCCCTGACCGGGGCGGCGTGTACCTGGCGAAGATGAAGAGCGATGCAACTGAGGTTGACTGGATTGCAGATCAGATCCAGGCGCTCGTTGGTGCCGGGACATGTAACTATAACGATATCGCGCTCCTCTTCCGGAGTGTGACCACCTCGGCACCTCCCTTCATCGACGAGTTCCGGCGCCGTGATATACCCTTCATCGTTGGGGGGAAAGTGGGTTTGTTCCGACGCCCGGAGATCCTGGGTGTTGGGCAGTTGTTTGCGTGGCTGTGGGATGATGGGTTCTGGCAGCAAGACCGATGGTCGCAACGAACCCGCATCCGGGGTGGAGACCTGTTCGCAGCGGCGGTGGGGAACTGGAATCAGGGGATCCCTGATCTGGCTCTGGATGCCTCTCACGTACAGAGCCTGCATCGCTGGAAGGATACAGTGCTGAACGGCACCCACGATAACTTCACTCAGGTTTTCGGAGAACTGCTTGTTCTGCTCGGATACCATGATCTCGATCCTGCTGATGTGCGCCACGCCGTCATCATGGCGAACCTGGGCCGGTTCAACACGCTCCTCACCGACTACGAGACAGCGATCTCGCTTGGAGGGCGGCGCCGACGAAACTGGGAGAGTGACCTGAAGGGATTGTGCTGGTACCTGAACACCTACGCCTCCTCAAAGTACGAGGAGCAGACCGGCGATGACATCGGTGGCGTGGATGCCGTGCAGCTGGTGACGGTCCACCAGAGCAAAGGTCTTGAGTGGCCGCTGGTGTTTGTACCCTGCATGGTCCGGCAGCGGTTCCCGTCGAGCATGACCGGCCGTGGTAGAACCTGGCTCATCTCTCCAAACCTCTTTGACGTGGCGAAGTACGAGGGAGACCTGGAGAGTGAACGTAAACTCATGTACGTGGCACTGACCCGGGCAAAGGACGTGGCTGTGGTATGTCACTTTACGTCTATGAACGGGAGGCGAAAAGGGGCGAGTGTTTTTGTTGATGACATCAGGCGGATACCTCATGTGAGGCCGTTATCACAGAGAGAACGACTACCGGATCACGATTACGCTACTGGCGGATCCGGGGACAAACTCCGCACATTCACTGCCAGCGAGATCCTGGACTACGGGAAATGCGGTCATTTTTACCGGCTTCGTCACCTCTGGGGGTACCAGCCGGGACTTTCAGAGTACCTGGGATACGGGAAAACCCTGCATTTCTGCCTCCGGGTAGCTGCGGACCTGATGAAGAGCCAGGATCTGCCCCCGTCGATTGCAGTTGCAACAGCAGTGGATCGCCACTTCCACATGCCGTTTGTGGTCGAGGAGCGAATTGGGAAGATCAGGCAGGCAGCGAAGAAAAATCTGATGCGGTTTGCAGAGAAATACCATGAGGACATGCTCCGCATCCGGGAAGTGGAGGCGCGGATCGAGTTCCCGGTGCAGAACGCCATTGTAGTCGGGAAAGTGGATGTCATCCTTCATGACGGCGATGCTGTGGAAGTGCGCGACTACAAGGCCGCTGACACGGCGACGATCCCTGAAGACTCTGCACTCCAGGTGCAGCTCTACACCCAGGGGCTCTGCATGGTCGGAGATACTGTCTCAAAGGGATCGGTGGCGTTCCTCGATAAAGCGGTTGTGGAGGAAGTGGATGTTACCGAACCGGCCATTGCTGGCGCGGTGATGCGGGTGGAGGAGAGTATTAACCAGATACTCTCGGGAAATTTTGTGGCGTGCCCCGGTGTGGCCTGTGAGCGGTGCGATTACCAGAATATTTGTAGATGGCGAGCGTGATTTACGTGGATGAGGTGGTGGCAAAACGCAAGAAAGGGCAGTTAAAGCGACGCAAGCAACAGTTGAAGAAGAAGCTCATCGAGATGTTCCGGGTGGATTCTCCCGATCTCAACTTCGGTGTCTACCGGATCATGAACCAGAAGCGGGGCGAGATCGTCAGGTTCATGGACAAAGACCTGATCGAGGCTGTTGATATTGAGTTTGGAAAGTATGACGAAGATCTCCAGGCGCAGGTGGCAGGGGATATAGCAGCACTGGAGCGGACCATCCGTGAGACCTATGGGGACGATGCTCTCGGCGCTGACGGCCTGAAAGAAGAGTACCGGAAGGCAACGAAGGGGAGAGAGTTCCACGAGAAATGGCAAAAACTCCGCCAGGATGCCGATGACGTCTCGATGAGCGATGTGCATAAAGCGGAGATATTTGAACACTTGGAGACGTTCTTCTCCCGCTACTACAAGGACGGTGATTTCCTCTCCCTGCGCCGGTATTCTGCAAACGAGAAGTACGCCATACCGTACAACGGCGAGGAGGTGCTCCTCCACTGGGCGAACAAGAACCAGTACTACGTCAAGACCGACCGGTTCCTCAAGGGCCACGGGTTTGATGTGGGGGATTATCGGGTCATGTTCGAGGTGGTGCCGGCCAGTGATCAGGTAGATACCGGGGGGACGAACCGCTACTTCATCCTCAGCGGTGGGGAGAATGAGGTGACATATGACAAGACGAAGATGCTGCTCATGGTGCGCTTTGTTCACGTCCTCCTCTCCGATGATGCACTCAAGAATCGGTTTCCGCCCCGGGGTAGTCGTAAGAAACCGAACACTGACGATATCGTGGATGGTCTCACGGATGCCATCCTGGCGCACGGGTGCATTCCGAAGGGGCTGAAGGATGCACTCGAAAAGAGAGAACATGAAAATGTAAATCCACGCCTGCGCAAGCACGTGCTGAGTTTCACGAGGGAGAGCACGAGCGACTTCTTCATCCATAAAGATCTTGGCGGGTTCCTGAGGCAGGAACTGGATTTCTACATCAAGAACGAGGTGTTCAGGCTCGACTATCTGGGAACGGAGAGTGAGGTACAGGTGGAGCGCTATGTGAAGCGTGCAAAGATGATCAAGAAAATTGCCAGCCGGATCATCGATTTCCTGGCACAGCTCGAGGACTTTCAGAAGATGCTCTGGGAGAAGAAGAAGTTCGTGCTCCAGACCGACTACTGCATGACCATCGACCACATCCCCGAGAAATTCTACCCGGAGATCTGTACCAACGGGCGGCAGGTGCGGGAGTGGAAAGATCTCTACGGGATCGGGGAGGGGGCACAGCAGACGCTCAACGGTGATGTCATCGATGTGGCCTTTATGGAGAGTCATCCTTTCCTTGTGCTGGACACCGCCTTCTTCGATGCAGACTTCAAAGACCGCCTTCTCGAAGACCTGCAACACCCGGACGGTACGCCGGTGGAGGATCTTGATGAGGCTGTCGGCGGGTTGATGATCAAGTCAGAGAACTGGCAGGCGCTGAATCTCTTGCAGGAGCGGTACCGGGAGCAGGTGAAGTGCATCTACATCGATCCGCCGTATAATACGGGGAATGACGAGTTCATCTACCGGGATAATTACCAGCACTCGAGCTGGATTTCAATGATCTGTCAAAGGCTATTTTTTTGCAAAAAAAATCTAAGACCAGACGGGGCGTTTTTTTCTTCTATCGATGACCATGAAGTGCATAATTTTCGAATAATATTGAATAATCTGTTTGGAGAAAACAATACTGAGATTTATATTTGGGATGTTCGTGAAGAAGGGAACATGCCTAAAACCGCGAGAAATACAGTCCGAAAGGAGCACGAATACATTTTGGCAGCCTTTGAGGACAAAAATTCAATAGAGTTTCAAAAGTACCAAGAATTTAAATATAGTGAAAACGAAGAGTGGGGGAATTCTGATAACGACTCGAGAGGAGATTGGATGTCAGGGAATATTTCTCGCGGCCAGATATCCTCGACGAGTGGAGAAAAGTACTATTCAATTACCACTCCAACTGGGAAGGTTTATACGAGAAACTGGACTTTGAAGATAGAAGAGTATGAAGCGCTATTAAATGACAATAGAATATATTTTGCACGAGACGGAGATGGAGTTCCGCGCATAAAAATATTTAAAGATGAACCAGTCGATGTGATTCAATCATCTCATTTTGAGGGGCTTTCTTCATCCCAATCAGGAAAGCGACAAATCATAAACCTTTTTGAGAAATGTGAAATGAGTCACCCTAAGCCAGTTCCTCTTATGGAACGGTTATTAAAAATTTCTTCCGGAAATGGCGATATTACAATGGATTTCTTCGCTGGCTCCGGCACCACTGCCCACGCCGTCCTCAACCTGAACAAAGAAGGTGGCGGCATCCGAAAGTATATTCTCATCGAGATGGGCGACTACTTCGACACAATCACAAAACCCCGCATCCAGAAGGTCGCCTACTCCTCCAACTGGAAAGACGGCAAGCCACAGGACACCGACGGCCAGAGCCACATCTTCAAGTACATGATCCTGGAGCAGTATGAGGACACCCTGGACAACATCGAGTTCCTCGACAAGGACGGCCGGCTCCAGAAGACCCTTTTCTCCATGAGCGACTACATGCTTAAATACTTCCTCAAATTTGAGACAAAGGGGAGTTCGTGCCGCCTGAACGTGGACCGCATGACCACGCCCTTCGCCTATACCCTGAAGACCCGGCGGGACTCCGGCTTTGACCAGTACCCCACTGACCCGGACGGGTTCCGCGAGGTTCCCGTGGATCTTATCGAGACCTTCAACTACCTTCTTGGCCTCCACGTCATCCGCCGCATCACCCGGGAGCACAACGACCTCACCTACCGCGTCGTCCACGGCACTGCGCCTGATAACCGGAAGATCACCGTGGTCTGGCGCGACTCCCCGGAGAAGCCGGAGGATCACCAGAAAGAGCTCAAAGAAGATGCCGCCTTCATCACCGAAGAGATCCTGAGCGAGTTCCCAGACACCGCCACCCTCTACGTGAACGGCCACTACCTGGCGCCCGGTGCCGTGCCCATCGAACCCGAGTTCAAGAAGCTCATGGGAGCGTGAGAGGTATGGCAAAACCACAGGGGAAGAAGAAGGGGGCAAGTGTGCGTGATTCCTCGAAAGAGAGGGAACTCCGGCAGTGGCTGGTCAGATGCACCCTTGGGTACAACCTCTTCGGAATGAAGTCCCTCCAGGACTTTCAGCAGATCCTCGCCATGGCAGAGGAGGGAGAGAGCGAAGACGGGCATACCTACTTCTGTCACGTCTTGAGGAGTGACACCCGATTCCTGAAGGATGCTCATATAACGCTCGATAAACTCCTGGACTACGATGACAACATCGTGCGGCACATGCACCATATCAACGCCCACCGCGACGTGCCCATCCACCTCAAGTACTACCAGTGGCTCGCTGCCCTCTTCACCGAGGCCTACCTGGATCACTACTTCCAGAGTCCCGGGAAGACCGCCGGCCTCATCGTGAATTCGGTAGAATCTCACATCAAAGAATCTCTGGGAACCCTTGACGCCCCGGATGACTACCGCGCCCGGTTCATGCCCGGCATGGACGATCTTTGTAAGTGCGCCTACTGGATGGCCACCGGATCGGGCAAAACGTTCCTCATGCACCTCGCCTACCTCCAGTTCCAGCACTACAACGCCGGCCCACATCGACTGGATATCGACCGCATCCTCCTCATCACTCCCAACGCAGATCTCACCGCCCAGCACCTTCGGGAGATGAAGATGAGTGGCATCCCATGCACTGAATTTGATCCCGGCAGTCTCAGCGGTTATTTCCGACAACGAAACGAAGGTGTCGTGAATGTCATCGAGATCACACGGTTCACAGAGGACAAAAAAGATGGAGGCCTCCGGCGGGTGGACGTCGAGAATTTTGGCAGGAAGAACCTCATCTTCGTGGACGAAGCTCACAAGGGCAGTGGTGGTGAGAAGTGGAGACTGTTCCGGAGCCTGGTGGCCCAGGATGGCTTCACATTCGAGTACAGCGCCACGTTCGGGCAGGCAGCAGCCTCCGGAGGCAAAGACGATAACCTCGCCGATTTCGCCAGGACCATCGTCTTCGACTACTCCTACCCGCACTTCTACAATGACGGTTACGGTAAGGAGTACCGCATCCTCAACGTCAATAAATCCATGCATGAAACGAATCGGGTACTCCTCGCCAACCTCCTCACGTTCTACGAGCAAAAGCTGGTCTTCGAGGATCTCAAAGATATCGCCACGACAATGTACAACATCGCGGATCCGCTCTGGATCTTTGTAGGAAGCAGGGTCAACGTCTCCGGCAACAAGTCTGACGTGCTTAACGTCGCCCGCTTCCTCCATAAGATCCTCACTGAACGAAACTGGGTGATCCAGACAACGGCAGCGTTTCTCAAGGGCGAATCCGGGCTCAAACTTAAGAAGACCGACCATGATCTCTTCGATCCAGCCTTCCCGGAACCACGCCTCCGCTACCTCCGCGAGCGCGGACTGAGCGCGGAGGAGATCTACGACGACATGCTTCGCCGCATCTTCCGGTGCTCCGAACCTGCCGGCCTCACCCTCGTACGCCTGAAGAACACTGATGGAGAGATCGGTCTCAAGTGCGGTGACAACGATTTCTTTGGGGATATCTACGTCGGGGACGCGCAGAGATTCATTAAAAACGTTGAAGAATACGATCCACATATCAAGATTGGGAAAATCGATCATCCTTCGTTATTCCGGGCCATCGACGATCCGGACTCCACTATTAACATCCTCATCGGCGCGAAAAAGTTCATCGAAGGTTGGGATTGCTACCGTGTCTCCTGCATGGGCCTCATCAACATCGGAAAAAGTGAGGGCACCGAGATCATCCAGCTCTTCGGCCGGGGTGTCCGGCTCAGGGGCATGAACTACTCTCTCAAACGGAGCACTAACGATGCCGGCGATCAGCCCCTGAACCTCCCGCTCCTTGAAACACTTAACATCTTCGGTGTCGATGCCAGATACATTGAGTACCTGCGTGAATTCCTCACCATCGAAGGCGTTGACGATTACAAGACTGTAGAACGCAAGATACCCATCAAGGTAAATACAGACTATCTCCAGGAGGGCCTGCTCATCCCCCACTGTGATAAAACCGAGTTTGAGAGGGAACAACAGTTCGTCCTGACCCGGGAGCAGATCGTCCCGGTCAAAGTGGATCTCCTTGCCAGAGTTGAGAGTGAAGACAGCAACCGTTACAGGGGACTGGAGGCGGACACCCGGCTCAAGCCCGTCGTCATAGACCCCCGCTACCTGGACTTAATCGACTGGGATGCGATCTACTTCACCCTGCTAAAGCACAAGAGCGCCAGAGGCTGGAATAATGTGATCTTCACCAGAACCCTGCTCCAGGAGATCATAGGCGATCCGGACTGCTACACCCTCTACTGTGCTGAGGATGCCGTAACCCCGCGTTCGTTTGAGGATGTGCAGAAGTTGCAGGACGTGGTTGTGCTCATTCTGAAAAAATCGCTCCAGACGGCCTACAGTCGGCAGAAGAGTAAGTGGATTGCGAACAACGTCAAGATCAAGCAGTTATCTGAGTCGCATGGAAACTTTGAGTTCAAGAAGTATGTCATCAAAGTGCAGGAGAACGAGACAGACGTGGTCAGGGCAATCGATGCCCTTATTGAGAACATTGAGCCGCTATATGTAGATAAGTCAACCAAATTTATCACCAACGTCCATTTTGAGAACCATCTGTACCAACCGTTACTCACGAAATTAAGGAAAACATCAGATAAAATTGTCATATCGCCAGCCGGGCTCAATGACGGGGAAGAAAAACTGGTCCAGGCAATAAAGACCTATGTTGACGAGCATACAGATCTCTTCAACAGGAAAAAGGTCTACCTGCTCCGCAACATCCCGAGGGCTGGGGTCGGGTTCTACAAGAACTCGTGGTTCTATCCCGACTTCATTATGTGGGTAGTCGATGAGAATGAGCAGCGTATTATTTTCATCGAACCTCACGGAATGGTGTTCAGCCAGGGACTTGAGGATGAGAAGGTGCAACTTGCAGAGGATATCAAGGAGATCGAGCAGAGAGTCCGCACTAAATACCAGAGCAAGGGCATTCACTGTGGAATATCACTCGACTCATTCATCATCTCCGTGAGTGAACCGGGGACAGTCGCTGAATCATACTTTTACAAAGCGAAAGAGCGCCGGATGAAACATCATGTTCTTTCCATACACCACTCAAACTTCATCAAAGAACTCTTCGAGTTTGTTCTCTCGTGAGTTCCTCAAATCAAATATTTATCCGCCGGGCCTTTCTTTCGATAAGATCCCTATCGATGAGGTATGTGGGAGTGATCTCTGGCTGACCGGAAAAGACGTCGCATACCGCCTTTGCCGCCGGCCTCCAGCCCCGGACCATCGTCGGAGATCCCGGCGCGGCGAGAATGGCGCGGAGAACCTCTTCCTGCGCTTCGTCAACGAGGCCGGGGAATGTCGTGAGGCCGGCGTGCCCACCAGAGGTGGAGGGTCGAGGGGTGGCCGTGGCGGATCGACTTCTCCCGCTTCGAAGCCGCGTTGATCTCATCAAGCGGCAGCGCAACCTCGATCAGCTTCTTCGGCATCTTCGTCGGGGCGGTCATGCTCTGCCCCCGGCCCCGCGTTCACCGTTCATATCCTCACCATGTTTTCGACCGATCCATCGCTCATTTATTGTTCATTCATTCACCATTTATTCACCGTTTATTCACCATTTCTTAACCACGCCTCTCCCCAATTGCCCATATAT
>JAAZIF010000380.1 GCA_012510335.1 Methanomicrobiales archaeon
ACGGGATACCGTGACCTTGGCCTTTGCTTCCATGGATGAATACTACATCCAACGGACGACCAAGTTGCGTGCCAAGCTGGATAGAATGGAAGCTGAAGTTTTAGGGATGGAGTTGCAATCCGATACACTGCTTTCTATTGTTAGATATGTGAACCGCAATCTCTCACGATTAAACAGTTTGCCGATCTTCTACGGGAGTCCAAAGATTATTGCAGAACAAACAGTGGAGACCTTAGAAGAACTCATTGAAAAGGCGCCGGAAGAGGAAATCATTATTAAGCCCGAAATCATTATTCCGGAAATAGTGATTGAAGAGGTAATAAAAGCTGATTCTTATCTAACTGATTATAAGGATGCGCTGAACAAATTCTATTACCAGCGCTACAGTGAAGCCATCGAAATATTCGAACGCCTGCTCTTGGAAAAACCAAAACATGAGCTGGCAGGAAATGTTCAGTATTGGGTAGGCGAAAGCTATTACGCTCTACGGCAGTATAAAAAAGCCTATAATGCTTTTACAATGGTTTTTAACACCAACGCCTTCGATAAGTATGACGATACACAGCTTAAACTTGGTTTCTGTTATTTCAAGATGGGAAAAATGAAAGCTGCTGTTCAGGAATTTCAAAATCTCATCACTTATTATCCCAATAGTGAGCATGTTGCCGTTGCAATACGCCAAATCGGAATTGTCCAACAATACGCAAAATAAGCTTTGCCGGATAAAAACGAAAGCCCCTGTTTGATACAGGGGCTTTTTTTATTTTATCAGATAATCTGGGAAATCAAACAAAGTAACACGGATATTATAAATAAGCGCTTTTTAAAAAGGATTGTATAAAATCGTCGATATCACCATCCATAACTGCCTGTAAATTACCGGTTTCATGGCCGGTACGTGTATCCTTGACAAGAGTATAGGGTTGAAATACGTAAGAACGAATTTGATTCCCCCAGCCGATATCCGTCTTGACTTTATCCAGTTCCGCCTTTTCTGCCTCTTGTTTTTTTAACTCTTCCTCATATAAACGAGAGCGCAAAACTTTCATTGCAGATTCTTTATTCTTGTGCTGGGAGCGTTCATTTTGACAGGTTACAACGATATTTGTGGGGATATGTGTAATGCGGATTGCAGAATTGGTCTTGTTTACATGCTGCCCGCCTGCTCCGCTGGAGCGATAGGTGTCAATTCGTAAATCCATAGGATTAATATCGATCTCGATATCATCCTCAATCTCGGGATAAACAAAAACCGAGGCAAAACTGGTTTGCCGTTTGCCTTGGGCATTAAAAGGAGAAATTCGTACCAGGCGATGTACACCGATTTCGCTTTTCAGGTAGCCATAGGCATAGGCACCATAAACTTCAATTACAACTTCCTTAATACCTGCTTCATCTCCGGGCTGAAAGTTTAATATTTCCATTTTAAAACCGCGGCGCTCAATCCAGCGGGCATACATGCGGTACAGCATGCTGGCCCAATCATGAGATTCAGTTCCTCCCGCACCGGGATGGATAATCAAAATTGCATTGCTGCGGTCATGCTTCCCGGACAGGAGTTTCTCAATCTCCAGTTCCTGAATCTTATCGGACCATTCTTCCAGCATTGCAGACAGATCTTCCGGATTTCCGGAATCTTCTTCAAGAAGCATCCATTGCAGCTGGATATCTTGCCGCAATATATCCAGCTTTTTCCAGCGCAAAATCTCAAATTCAAGATCCGAAATCTCCTTGCTGATTTCCTGAGCCCGCTGCTGATTTTGCCAGAAATCTGTTTCTAGAGTTTTTTCGCGGAGCTGCTGGATACGCTCTTCTTTTTTTTCCAAATTGATATAGGAAGAGAGCTCCTCATATTTTTCGAGAACAGTATTATATTTTTCCCGGAGCTGTTCCAGGCTTAACATCTTTGCACCTGTTGTTTTCAGCGCTGTCCCCGGACAATGCTCTCCGTTTCAAGCGCTATTACCAGTTCTTCATTCGTTGGGATTACAGCAATCTTCACTTTTGAATCCTCGCTATGAATAAACCCCTCTTTTCCCCGAATGGTTTCCTTGTTTTTTTCTTCATCGAGACGCATGCTCATGTATTCCATATTTCGACAAACGGGTCCACGAGCTAAATCTGCGTTTTCACCTACGCCTCCGGTGAAGATTATTCCGTCAACATGTCCCAGTGCTGCAGCATAAGCCCCAATATATTTTTTTATGCGGTAATTATACATACTATAGGCAAGAATTGCGCGCTTATCGCCTTTTTCAATATCTTCTTCCACGTCTCTCAAATCGCTGGAGCGCTTGTAAATACCGAGGATTCCACTTTTTTTGTTAAGCATCATATTCATATCATTGATGCTCATATTTTCGTTTTCCGCAATTCTTAAAAAGGCGCCACCGTCCACATCGCCGCAGCGGGTGCCCATCATTAAGCCCTCCAAAGGAGTGTAGCCCATAGAGGTATCTATGGAAATACCTTTGCGCACTGCAGTGATTGATGCGCCATTTCCTATATGGCAAGAAATTAAATTGAGTTCCTCTACAGGTCGCCCTACAAGCTCGGCAAAACGACGTGTAACAAAATAATGGGATGTACCGTG
>JAAZIF010000276.1 GCA_012510335.1 Methanomicrobiales archaeon
GCCTGGAAACCGGGATATTCCGGAGCATCTTTGCGCATTAACACACGGGCCGGGGGCAGGGAAGTCGAATGCACCCTGATAAATGAGTCCGTGCAGTCGCTAAACGATTCATCAGATAAGCTTACATGGCGCCGGCGAGGGGTATGCGCTCTTCCCCTTGAAGAGGATCTGGCTCATTTCCAATATTCCACCTCCCAGAGGAGCGCTTCATGAAGCGGCACACCATGGCTGACCGGGAGATTGGCGGCCCTGCCCCGGCACCGGCCGCCGCATCCCCGGGAGTCGCCCCTCCGCTAGAATAGGGGGTTATCTCTGGACGGCGCCGAGGTTTGCCTGCTCGACGGTCCGCGCGTACCGCGCGAGCACGCCCACAAGATCGCGGTGCGGGGGTTTCCAGTCCCGCCGGCGGTTCTCCAGGATCCCCGGATCGACCAGGAGATCGAGGCGCTTTTCGTAGAGGTCGATAGCGATCTCGTCGCCGTCCTCCACGAAGGCTATCGGCCCGCCGACCGCGGCCTCAGGGGCGGCGTGCCCGATGCACGGCCCCCGGGTGCCGCCCGAGAAGCGGCCATCGGTCACCAGGGCGACCCGGGTGTAGCCAAGCCCCATAAGCGCAGATGTCGGCGAGAGCATCTCCGGCATACCCGGCCCTCCCCGCGGCCCCTCATAGCGGATCACAACAACATCGCCCTCCTGGATCTCGCGGTGGAGGATCGCCTCCATAGCCGCCTCTTCACCCTCAAAGACCCGGGCCGGCCCCTGGTGCCGCCACATCGCTGCAGGGACCGCGGCGCACTTGACGACGGCGCCGTCAGGGGCAAGCGTTCCCCACACGACCTTAAGGCCGCCGGCGGGGCTGACCGGGTCTTCGACCGCCCTGATGATACCCGGGTCGGCGACCCGCGCGCGCTCTGCTATCTCGATGATCGAGCGGCCCGAGACCGTCAGCGCGTCGTCGATGTAGCGCTGAAGCACCCCGAGGACCGCAGGGATACCCCCCGCCCGGTAGAGGGCGAGCATCGAGTGCGGGCCGCCGGGCTGCATGTGGCAGATGTGGGGGGTCTCTTCGCTCGCGGTGTTGAAGTCCTCAAGGTCGAGGGGGACGCCGGCCTCCCGGGCGACGGCCATCAGGTGGAGCACCGTGTTCGTCGATCCGCCGAGCGCCATATCCACCCGGATAGCGTTTCTGAGGCTCGCCTCCGTAACGATATCCCGCGGCCGGACATTCTCCCGGACGAGGTCGACCGCCCGCTCACCGCTCTCCCGGGCTATACGGAGTTTTGCGGCATCGACCGCAGGGATGGCAGCAGACCCGGCGAGGGAGAGGCCCAGCGCCTCGGTAACGCATGCCATGGTGTTTGCGGTATAAAGCCCCTGGCAGCTCCCGCACCCGGGCATAGCCGCGCACTCGAGTTCACCGAGCTCCTCCTCGCTCATGGTGCCGGCCGCGACACGGCCTACTGCCTCGAAGACGTCGATCAGGGAGAGCTCCCGGCCCGCCGCGTAACCGGGGAGCATCGGGCCCCCTGTGACGACGATCGCCGGTATGTTGCACCGCACCGCCGCCATGAGCATACCGGGGACGATCTTATCGCAGGTGCCGAGACAGACGAGACCATCGAACTGGTGTCCCTCGACCATCAGCTCGACGGCATCGGCTATGTTCTCCCGGGAGGGAAGCGAATACCGCATACCCTCATGACCCATCGCGATCCCGTCGCATATACCGATGGTCCCGAATTCGAACGGCACACCGCCGGCGGCCGCGACACCTTCCTGCACCTTCTGCGAGAGGGACCGGAGATGGATATGTCCGGGGACTATGTTGTTGTACGCGTTTGCTATACCGATGAAGGGCTGATCCATCTCCCGGTCGGTCACGCCGAGAGACCGGAGCAGTGCCCGGTTCGGGGCACGCTGGTAGCCGGCCTTTACCGTCTCACTCCGCATGGTA
>JAAZIF010000277.1 GCA_012510335.1 Methanomicrobiales archaeon
ACCGGCGGGAAGAACATCGTGGATATCAAGAAAGGACTTGATTTTCTGGAGCAACGTCTCGAAACCATCGTGTGAGGCCGGCCTTTGTGCCTCCAGTTTTCTGGGATCTGATGCGAAACCCCGGCCATCAAGCCGCTCCCCAGGGCGGCACCAGATCCCCCTCTCGTACATTGATTCCTGGTTGCCGGGCCCCGGCACTAGCGAGCACAATTACCCTGCAGCACCACCTGCAGGGAGAATTCGTTTGAGGCGGGGTCGGTCATGGCCGGCACCTCACCAGAACCTGTGTGTCCTGACATAGTTCCTCTCCGCCTTCAGGATCTCGCGGTAGAAAGCGTCCCCCTCGGTCAGGGTGGCGAGGATCCGGGAAGCCGCCTCGGGGCCGACGCCCTTTGCAGAGAGGGCGGTCACCGCTTTTTTGCCGCTCGATAGAACGATGTTTGCGTTCCGCAGGAACCGAACCTCGATCGCCCGCTCCTCCCCGGATTTCTTCTTCTTCCTCATCACCGGTATGAACTGCTCGTCCCAGGGTTTCAGCGCTGCGATGAGGCGGGCGCTGCAGAGCGGGCACTGCGGCCGCTCCGGGACGCGCTCGACGACGGTCCGGCTCTTCCATTTCCGGCAGTGCATGCAGAAGAGGATGACGTCTTCCTTATCGAGGCGGCGCATCAGTGTCCCGATCACCGCCTGGTCGATCAACGGTGGCGGTATCAAATCCCGTGACGACGAGAGCCCCTCGCTCCCGAGAGGGCTCAGCCCACCGGTGGTGAGAGCGATCCGGCCGTCCTGGATCGATCTAAGGATCTCCTGCGCCGCATCCACGTCCATGTAGTTGCTGAAGAGCTCCCGGTAGGCCTCCTCCGCGATGACGGTCTCGTCGAAGAGGCCGATGAGCCGGTGGATGCTGAACCGCTCGTAGTCGGCATCAGCATCGATGGCGCCGAACTTCTTTGCTACCTGCACCAGTTTCCACTTAAAGAGAGCCGTCCGCTTCAGGGCAAGCTTCAGGATCCCTGGAAGGTGGGCGGGCTCAAGCCCGGCGATGGTCTCCTGGATCTCAAGCGCCCTGACGTTCCCGGGCAGGCGGAGGAGGAACCGGTAGGCGCCGACCTCGATCCCGACACTCGTCCCGTAGCGGGCCGATATCAGGATTGAGAGCGCCCGCGCAAGCGTCTCGTTTGCCTTATGCCCGCCGCAGATGTTGCAGACCACCCCTTCGTCAGTGTTCTCGAGGGTGACAAGGGTGTCCGAGGGGACCGGGTAGTTGCCCCGGTCCATCCGGGCAAGCGACCGCTCCGCGTAGGCGATCGCGTCAGCGAGATCCGAATACCGACCAAACGCCCGTGTCCTCCGGAGCGCCCCGACTTCCCGGGCGACGGCGAAGGGCACCGGGATCTGCTCCCCCTCCCACGATGGAACCTCACCTTTCGCCTTTGTAGCCGGTTCGACCGATATCCTGCCGCCCTCGATCTCAAGCACCCGCCAGAGCTGCCCCTTCGTTATGAAGACCGCCCCGGTCTGCATCCACCCGACGACGAACGACTCGTCCAGGGTTCCGACCGTGCGACGCGAGACGATATCGAAGACATCCATCTTCCGCTCGTCGTGGATCATCGAGAGGTTCTCGATGAGGTAGCGCCGCGAACGCCCGGTCCTGATGATCCGCGATCCATCGAGCCTGATCAAGCGGTGCTCCGCCATCTGCATGCAGACGGCATCGAGCAGCGGCCCGCATCCGGCAAAGACGCTCGATGCTTCAACGATAGCCCTGACACGCGAGACCTCGATCTCCCCGTACTCGACCGCGATCGCCGCCACCTGGTTCGCGAGCACGTCGGCGGCGCCGGCGGGAGGGACGATCTGCTCGCACTCGTTCGCCTTCGCCCGGCGCGCGATAACAAGCGACTCAAGGAGGTCATCAAAACCCGTGGCGAGGACGGTGCCACGCGAGACGGCGTCGAGCTGGTGGCCGGCGCGGCCGACCCGCTGCACCAGGCGCGAGACCTGCCGTGGAGATCCGAACTGGACGACATGTTCGATATGCCCGATATCTATGCCGAGCTCCATAGATGATGTGGCGATCAGCGTCCGGATCGCGCCCGTCCTGAACCGCTCCTCGGCATCGACCCTGACGTCCCGGGAGAGAGAACCGTGGTGGACCTCGACGTCCCCGCGGGAGAAGAGTTCGTGCCCGAGGGCCTCAGCGGTCACCCGGGTGTTGACGAAGACCAGGGTGGAGCCGGGCGCATCAAGGCATCCATCGGCGGCCTGCGCCTGGGCGGCAAAATCCTCCCCGGCAAACCGGACGTCGATATCGAGGCGGCTTGCGACCGGCACCTCGGCGAGTGAGAACGGCCGGGCACCGCAGAGAAACCGGCCGATCTCGTCAGGGTTCCCCACGGTCGCCGAGAGCCCGACCCGCTGGAACTCACCGGCGTAAGCGTTCAGTCGTTCGAGCGCGACCGCGAGCTGGGCTCCCCGCTTGCTGTCTGCGAGCTCGTGGATCTCATCGACTATGACATACCTGACGTTCTTCAGGTGCTCACGGAGGCGCTTTCCCGTAAAAAGCGCCTGAAGGGTCTCGGGTGTCGTGATGAGGAGGTCGGGAGGGTTTAAGGCCTGCTTCCTCCGCTCGTTCTGCGGGGTGTCCCCATGCCTGACCCCGACCGTGAGCCCGAGCTCCCGGCACCACCACTCCAGCCTCGAGAGTATATCCCGGTTCAGGGACCGGAGGGGGGTTATGTAGAGAGCCTTAAATCCCGGCCCCGGGGTATCAAGGAGCCGGTCGAAGACCGGGAATACCGCGCTCTCGGTCTTTCCCGTGCCGGTCGGCGCCACCAGGATCAGGTTTTTTCCCTCAAGCAGCAGCGGGATGGCCCGCTCCTGGGTCTCCGAGAGTTCGACAAACCCGCGCCGCCGGGCGGCCTCCCGCACAACCGGGTCGAGGAGATCAGCTGCCGTCTTCGGGGCAGAGTGTGGCAGGGGAGCCGACGTATGTGCCATCCGCTAAGAACACCTCCGCGGTTCTGTCATCTATGCACCGGGAGAGGGGGCCAAGCCCGCTCGCCCGTAGCCGCCCGATATCGATGCCGCCTGCAAACTCGTTGAAGGCCGGGACGAAGAGGAGCCGGGTGTGGCTCTCAGGGATACAGGGTGCGGCAACCCCCGAGTAGAGGTAAGCCGGCCGGGCTCGTGCGGCACACCCGACCGAGTCGATGAGTGATACGACCGGGTGGTGGTGGCCGAGTATGATGAGATGGCCGGAGAGATCCGGGTCCGGGTGGGTGTGGCCGTGGAGGTAGCCAACGCCGTCTATGATCACCCCGTCGATGGGCAGGAGTTCTCCCGGTCTGAGGAACCGGTCGATGCCGCCGTCGTGGTTCCCCGGCACCACGGCGATCGGCACTCGATCCCGGAACGCATCGAGTACGCCCGGGAGTTCCCGGTACTCCTGCCTGCTCGTGACCGGGACGTTGTGCTTGATGTCCCCGAGGAGGAGGAGGAGATCGGGCTTCGCCTCCTCGATGCAGGCGAGCACCCGGTCTCTCCGGGCGGCGCTCCTGCTCGTTACATGGACACCGTGGCGTTCGAGGCCCGACTCGATGCCCATATGCAGGTCGGCGACGACCAGCACGCGCAGGTCACGCTCGACCAGGAGGGCCGGCCCCATCTCAATAAAGTGAAGATGCATATCGTTATTAGATCAGTTTTATCATGCCCGCTGTGGGCTGGTAACACTCCCCTGCGGTGAGGAGTTCCTCAAGCGCCCTCCGCGCCTCCCGCGCGGATAAACCGGAACAGACCCCGAGGGCGACGGCGTCATCGATTGGGATCCCGC
>JAAZIF010000030.1 GCA_012510335.1 Methanomicrobiales archaeon
CTGGCGGGATCCATGATAGCGGCATTCTGCCGCACGACGGGATCCCCTTCTCCAGGAGAGACACGATTCAGGCGGCCTCGATCGCGATTATAGGCCTTAAGATTGCCCGGGCTATTGTCGGTCCCCGCCATGGAAGCGCGGTGTTCTGGCCCTGCGCATCTTAAGGATGGTGCAGGCCCGGGAGCACACCCTGATCTGCTTCCGGCGAGATTCGACCGAAAACCTGAAATTCGGATAAGGGTACCTTATCCCCTGGCAGTGGCGTTGCTATGTGACTACACCAACCGATTGACAGTATTACCCATACAGAGAGAACCACAGCCCGGGCTGGAGACGCGGGAGATGCAGAATGCCTGATTTTTACTATTCTCGTCCCTTCAGCTTCCGGCAGGATCCGACCCACATGTCTCCACCTGATTTCATCACGACGCCTCCCGGCGGCAAACCGGAAACGCCAACAGAACTTTCTGGCGAGGTAATCCCCTGCGACATGTCAGATTTCTGCCTCGAACTTGCCGGTATGGTTTTTGAGGACGGGCGGGCAGGATCCACCCGGAGGATGCTGTGCCCGCTGCATGGGAAGACCCTGCCGCGGCCGGCGAGGCCTGGAGTCGCGACTGCCGCATCCCGGGGTCGGACGGAAGTGGCCATACCGTCATCGGCAGGGTATCGGCGCGGGCCGCGTCCATCGGCCCGGCCGGCGACAGGAGCGCGATCTCATATCCACGACCACCACCGGGAGAGCGGAGGCAGATAAGGTGACTATATCCTCTGAACAGCAGTACCGACTCCTCTTTTACCAGATGCTCGACGCCGGGCTGTTTCTCGAGATCGCCAGCGGGAGTTCCGGGGAGCCTGCCGGCTTCCGGGTAATCGATATCAACCGGAAGGCTGAAGAGATACTCAGGCGCCGCCGGGAAGATGTAGCCGGCGAAGACCTCGCCACAGCCATCCCCACGCTCTGTCCCGCCGCGCTCGACCTCTTCCGGGAGGTCGCGTGGACCGGGGCGCCGATGCATCGTGAGGTCTACAGCCCGGATCCCGGCGCCTATCATGAACTGAAGGTCTACCGGCCCAGGTATGACCGTCTCGTCGTCTTCATAGATGATATCACAGACCGGCGGCGGGCGGAGGAGAGACTCCAGAAGCAGCACCTCGACCTCGATAATCGGGTGCGGGAACTCGGCGTTCTCTATGCTATGACCGGTGTCATCGAGCGGCCGGGTATAACACTCGATACAATCCTCGGGGAGGTCGCCTCAATCCTTCCCGCCGGATGGATCTACCCCGGGGATGCCAGCGCCCGGATCACCCTCGACGGCCGGGAGTACCCCTCGACCGGGTTCTGCGAGACCTCCTGGCGGCAGGAGAGCCCTCTCATCGTCCACGGCCGGATCGCCGGGAGGGTGGAGGTCTGCTACCGCAATGAACACCCCCGGATGGATGAGGGGCCATTCCTCACCGAGGAGCGGTCCCTGATCGATACCGTCGCCGAGAGGCTCGGCCGTGTCATAGAGCGGGTGCGGGCAGACAAGGCGCTCCGGGAGAGCGAAGAGAAATACCGTCTCCTCTTTAAGCAGATGCTTGAGAGTTACACCCTCTATGAGGTCGTCCGGGATAGCGAGGGGAGGCCCGTCGACTACCGGCTCATCGAGCTGAACGAGAGCGCGGCAGAACTCTTCGGCCATAGCCAGGACGAACTGATCGGCCGGAGACTCTTTGATATATTCCCGGCGATCCGGGAGGGGGCCGGCGCCATATACGGTGAGGTCGCGGAGACAGGTCTTACGGTGCAACGGCGGCTGCGGGAACCGGGGAGCGGGCGGTGGTATGAACTGCATATCTACCGGCCAGAGCCCGGGAGGCTCGCCATCACCGGCCAGGACATCACCGAGCAGAAGAAGGCTGAACGCGCTCTCCGGGAGAGTGAGAGGCGGTTCCGCGGCATATTTGAGAAGGCCGGGATCGGGATCGCGCTCGTCGATCCCCAAAAAAGGATCACGGAGGCAAACCCGGGGTTTGTGAATATGTTTGGCTACAGTGAAGAGGAACTCCACGCCATGCATTTTCGGGATCTGATCTATCTGCCCGACAGGGAAGGCGCCGAGTCTCTCCCCCCGGAGATGCGCTACGTGACGAAGGATGGGAGGATCATCTGGGGGCGGTTGAAGGTATCCCTGCTCCAGGATACCCGGGAAAAGGGCTTTATCATCGCGATGGTGGAGGATATCACCGAGCGGAGGGAGATGCAGAACGCGCTCCGGGAGAGTGAGGAGCGTTTCCGGGAGATCGCCCAGCGGAGTTTTGACGTGATCTACACCTGCTACCATGACCGGGGGATCACATACATCTCCCCTGCGGTGGCGCGGATCCTCGGCTACACCCCTGAAGAGATGATCGGTGTGCAGTGCCGGGATTATGTCCTCAATGAGGACTGGCCTGGCTGGCTGGAGGCGCGGGCCCGGATCGCCCTCGGGGAGTCTGTCGGGGGGATTTGTGTGGATCTCCGCCGGAAGGACGGGACGGTCGCCACCGTGGAGATGAACGAGTCCCCGATCATCGAGGGCGGGAAGGTGGTCGGTGTTCAGGTCGTCGGCAGGGACATCTCTGACCGGAAGCGCTATGAGGATATGCGTCTGCAGGCGTTCTACCAGATCGAACAGAACATCGAGCAGTTTGCTATCCTCGCCGACCATATCCGACTGCCTCTGCAGGTGATCCTCGGCACGGCCGACCTGATCGATGACGGGAAGGCGTCAGAGACAATCCGTGGGCAGGTGTACCGGATCAATAGCATCGTCAAACAGCTCGATGAGGGCTGGGTCGAGTCACGCGAGATCCGGGAGTTTTTGCGGAGAAACGAACTGGTGTAGCGGAAAGGCCCGCTATCCAGTGTATTTGCCCGGAGAAAC
>JAAZIF010000278.1 GCA_012510335.1 Methanomicrobiales archaeon
ACCTTCTCCCCGCCGGCGGCGTCTCGTATCCGCCGGATCGTCTCTTCGATGAACTCCTCGACGTTTACCATTCTGTTACCTCACCTGGCCCTTGCGGATATCTTATTCTTCTTGCACGCGGCCACGAAGCCGATATAGGGTGGAGATGGGTTTGTCGGGCTCGATTTAAACTCCGGGTGGAACTGTGTGGCGAGGTAGAAGGGATGATCCGGGAGTTCACAGACCTCTACCCGCTCCCCGCAGAACCCCGTGAAGGTGAGGCCGGCATCCTCGAGATCGCTTATAAACTCCGGGTTCACCTCATAGCGGTGGCGGTGCCGCTCCACGGTCGTGGTTCTGCCGTAGAGATCGGCGATCATCGTGCCCTCCCTGAGGGTAACGGTGCAGTCCCCAAGACACATCGTCCCGCCGAGGCCCGGGGCATTCTCATGGTCCGGTATGATGGTTATGACGTGCGTCCCGGGCCCCATCTCCTCGCTGGTGGCGTCAGGGATGCCGAGGACGTGCCGCGCGTACTCGACCACCCCGAGCTGGAGGCCGAGGCAGAGCCCGAGGAAGGGTCTTTTGTTCTCCCTCGCGTACCGGATCGCCTGGATCTTGCCTTCGATGCCGCGTTCGCCAAATCCTCCGGGGATCAGGATGCCATCGACGTCCGCGAGATCCCGGTGATCGAACGCCTCCGCATCCAGCCAGCGTATGTTCACCTCGGTGGAGAGGGCTCTCCCGGCATGCTTGAGCGACTCTTTGATGGAGATGTAGACATCCTCGATCCCGTATTTGCTGATGATGGCGACCGTCACCCGGTTTGTGTAATCCTGTGATATGAGCCGGTACCACTCGGTATCCGGCTCCCTGTTCTCGATGGCAAGGTAGTTGCAGATGACCTCCGCAAGCCCTTCTTTCTCCAGTTCCATGGGTACCTGGTAGATATCGGGGACGCTCTGTGCGGATATGACGGCCTTTGCCGGGACATCTGTGAAGGCTGAGATCTTCCTCTTCGTCTGCGGGCCTATGACCTCGCTGCTCCTGCCTACGATGATGTCCGGCTGCAACCCGAGTTCCCGGAGCGCCTTGACCGAGTGCTGCGTGGGTTTGGTCTTGAGATCTCCCATGGCATCCACCGGAACCAGGGTGACGTGGACCAGGACCATATCCTGCGGCGACAGCTCGCCGTGCATCTGGCGGATCGCCTCCAGGAATGGCATGCTCTCGATGTCACCGACCGTTCCGCCGACCTCCACAAGGCAGATCTCGGCCGCCCTGCCGCCGTCGATCTCCTCCTGTGCCGCGCGGCTGATGCAGTGCCTTATCTCATCGGTTATGTGGGGGATGATCTGGACGGTCGTGCCCAGGAAATCTCCGCGCCGCTCTTTCTCTATGACGCTCTTGTAAACCTTCCCTGTCGTTATGTTATGGATCGACTTGAGGTTGATGTCCAGGAACCGTTCATAGTTGCCGAGATCGAGGTCGACCTCCGCACCATCGGATAGGACGAAGACCTCACCGTGCTGGGCAGGGTTCATGGTGCCGGCATCTATGTTCAGGTAAGGGTCGATCTTGACCGCCGTTACCTCGTATCCACGGTTTTTTAGGAGGCGGCCGATGGACGCTGTGGTTATGCCCTTCCCGAGTCCGCTCATGACGCCGCCGGTTACAACGATATACTTCAAACTCTCCTTCCCCTCCGGTTGCTCCAGAGTCTCTGGTAAGTATGTGATCTCTTGTATTGAGAATGTATTGTTCAAGCATTCCCACGCGGGATTGCTGTCGGGGTTCGGGTCAGAATCGTGCCGCCGGCGTTACCCTGCTATGACAGCAAACGATGTCGACGTCCTTGAGAGAAGCGTGCCATCTGCCGCGTCCCTGACCTCACCATCCGCGAACGCCACCCGGCGCCCTTTCCTGATAACCCTGCCGGTGGCCATGATCGCCCCGGTATTGACACCTTTAAAGAAACTGGTGTGCTCATCGATCGTGGCGATCCTCTCGTTATCGGAGAGAACTGTATAGAGCGCAAGCGCGATCGCCTCGTCTGCAAGAGCCACGTAGATTCCACCCTGGAGCCACCCGGCGCCGTTGAGCATATCGGGCCTGACATCCATGGTGAGGCATGCTTCCCCATCTCCAAACTCACCTATCTCGATCCCCAT
>JAAZIF010000031.1 GCA_012510335.1 Methanomicrobiales archaeon
ATACCAGAACCACCGCTGTCAAGATAATTGCTGACGCTTGCGAGGAGATCGTCGATGAGTCCGCTGATGAACCGCCAGGACGGCTTCACGGAATCGGGGAGGAAGCGTTCAACCACCCCGCCAAGGTACCCGCCCTCCCCGGCCCCGGAGTACTTCTCGATGAAAACGGTGACTCCGTCGACTCCGCCCTCGAGTAACGTCTCATCCGGCCGGTCGACCAGTTGAAGCCTGACGGAATGCCCGCGCGGTATGGAGATCATATCCCCGTGGATGAGCGTCTCCCCGACCGCCGGGGTGCTCATGCGCGCTCCCCGGCAGACGCAGATGGGGCTGCCAGGGTCAACATAGGTGATCCGGCCAAGGACGGCGTCTTCGGTCTGCACCTGCACCACCGTCCGGAAATCATCAACCTGGAAGGGGTTCTCCTGACCGGCAGCACACGCCGCAGGTGCGGCGATGCCCGCCGCAATGATCGCCGCGAAGAGAATGATAAAGCCTCTGCTCATGGCAGGGTATTGCAGATTGGAGTATTTAGTTTTTCCTGCGCCTCCTGCAGGCATCCATCAAGAACAGGAGGGGGGGTTTCGCCAGGATGGTGAATGACGGGGTGAACCCCGGGCGACCGGGCCGTAGAATTAAGTGGCGGTTATGCGAGACCGGCGCGCATGTCGAAAGGTTTAGTAAGCCCTCCTGCCTTCCCTGGATATGGAGGAAGACATCATGAGATTGAAAGATAAGGTCGCTCTCGTCACGGGAGCAAGCTCGGGGATGGGGCTTGAGATTGCCCGGCTCTTTGCCGAAGAAGGTGCATCCGTGGTGCTGGTTGCAAGGAGGAAGGAGAGGCTTGAAGCGCTCGTAGATCGGATAACCGCCGGCGGCGGGAAGGCCATTGCTGTAGCCGGGGACGTTACGCGCGAGGTGGATGTCAGGGGTGCCGTGAAGGCGGCCGTGACTACTTTTGGCAGGCTCGATATCGTCATCAACAACGCCGGGCTGATGGACAGGATGGATCCGGTAGCCGATCTCGATGACGCTATCTGGAACGCGGTCATAGACGTCAACCTGACCGGGCCGATGCGCCTCTTCCGGGCCGCCATACCGGAGATGGAGAAGATCGGAGGGGGCGCCTTTGTCACCGTGGCATCCCTGGGCGGCATACGCGGAGCGAGGGCCGGGGCCGCATACACGGCGTCGAAGCACGGGGTCATCGGGCTTGCAAAGAACGTCGCCTATGCGTATGCAAAGAAGGGCATCCGGTCAAACATCATCGCCCCCGGCGGCGTCGAGACCGAGATCCTCAGCGGCAAAAACCTGAACCCGGAGGGAGCTAAGATCTATGCGGCCGGTATGGCAACCAACCCCCGTATGGGAGATCCGGTAGAGATCGCCCATCTGGCGCTCTTCCTGGCCTCGGACGAGGCCAGTCTGGTGAACGGGGCGACCGTCACCGCCGATGCCGGGTGGAGCGCATACTGATCGCGCAGCATAAGACAGTTATCCCGGAACGGAGAGACTCTTGATAGCATGTCCCTCCGCTACCCGGCATCCGCCTTCGACATATTCAACGTCTACTTCGAGCGCATATACGATCCCTCGATGCATGTCGTCTTCACGTTCGATGGTGCGGTCGAGGCCGGCGCCCTCCGGGAGGCAGTGATGCGGTTCATCGCATCCAGCCCCTACCTGAGATCAAGGTTTGCAGACGAGGGGGAGGGGTTCCCCGCCTGGGAGGAGATCCCGGAGCAGGAGTGGGAGAGGGCGTTTGTTATCGCCCCGGACGGGGAGGGGCTGCCCCCGCCGCCCCTCGACGTCCGCGCCGGGCCGCAGATCCGGGTCACGCTCTGCCGGCAGGAGGATATGGTTATCATAACCTGCCACCACGGCTTCTGCGACGCCGCCGGCGCCATGGCCCTCGCCCGCGGGGTCTTCTCGGCCTACCGGTCGATCCTGGAGAACCCGGATTTCAGGCCGGCCCCGATCGATCCCTGTGACCGGAGCACGGACCGGATCCTCATGCTCTATACCGATGAGGAGCGGCGGCAGGCGCTTGCGGAGGAGGAGCCCTTCGTCGACCGGTGGCGCTTCCCCGTCGAGCGGACCGGGAGGGGGATTCCGTGCGTCACCAGCCGTACGCTCGCGCCGGAACGGCTCGGGCGCATAAAGGCATTCGGGCATGAGCATGGGGCCACGGTGAACGACATCCTCATCGCCGCCTTCTTCCTTGCTTTCCAGAAGATCCGGGCCGATCCCGGGGATCCGGGTGCGCCCCGGTCGATCCTGACATCGGTCGATCTCCGGAGGAGGTACCCCGGGTGTTGCGACGAGGATATGCCCATTAACCTCTCGACCGCCTACGCGGTAACGCTCTACGTGGATGAGGAGACGGGACTAAAAGATGTCGTCGGCCAGGTAACGGCGATAACCTCCCGGCGCAAGACGGAACATCCCGGACTTGCGGCCATCCTCTTCTACGAGGAGATAATGGCGGGCGGGATGCCGGCGGTACGGGCGTTCTTTGACGATATGATGAAGCGCTACATATCGTCGGGCCACAAAAACCCGGTCTTTGCGAATCTCGGCATATTCGACCCCGGCGACCACCTGCCTGTCCCGGGCCGGGACGGGACGATGCTCGATATCACGGGTATACAGTACCTCCCCTGCGTCTGCTGGCCCTACGGGTTCCTGATGACGGCCTCGACCTTCCGCGGCCGCCTGACGGTCATGACGGCTTACGAGGAAGGCCCCTACTCGACGGCAACGGTGGAGAGGTTCCTCAAGTACGTGGATGAGTACCTCCCGTGACTGCACAGGAGGAGAGGCATACATCCCTTTCGCGCGCCGGCTTTTTGGCGGCTCTGGATCTGCCCCGGGTTCGGGGGAGGGCATCAGAAAATCCGACAAAAATCTTCCATCGATACAGAGGAGTGGGAAGACGCTATCGCTACGATCATATCGGGGTACGCCCCCGTGAAGAACCCGGCCGGCGATACCGTCGGGATCGCTGGCGTCGATATGGGATACTCAGTAGCCCGCTGATGTGCCGGGGCGGAGGAGCGTTGCCCGGCCGATCGGTGAGGCCAGGCAAACAGACTCGCGGCGGGGATTCCCCCGCACATTATTCTTTCCCGCTGCCGGAGGTCAGGGCGGCATCAGGCCCTGCCTCCCGTGCATCGGGCGGATCCGGTGGGCTACTCCACGTTGTCGAGCGGAATGCCGAGCGCGTCCGCCACTCCCTTCCCGTAGGCCGGATCGGCCTTCGAGCAGTTCTGGATGTGCCGGACCTTGATGAAGTCGGGCACGCCTTCCATGGCGCGTGCGGTATTCTCAAAGAGGGCCTGCTGCTGCTCCGGGCTCATAAGGCGGAAGAGTTTGCCGGGCTGGGTGTAGTAATCGGAGTCGTCCTCGCGGAAGTTCCAGGCTCCCGCCATGCCGGAGATAGGGAGGCGCGGTTCCCTGTATCCGGGCTGCTCCTGCCACTCGCCGAAACTGTTGGGCTCGTAGCCGATGGTTGACCCGGCGTTGCCGTTCACGCGCATCTGGCCGTCACGGTGAGAGGGGTTTGCAAAACAGCGGGGTCGGTTGACCGGGATCTGGTGGTGGTTGATGCCCAGGCGATAGCGCTGTGCGTCCCCGTAGGCGAAGAGACGGCCCTGCAGCATCTTATCGGGCGAAAACCCGATCCCCGGCACCACGGCGGCGGGGTTGAACGCCGCCTGCTCCACGTCCTGGAAGTAGTTGGCGGGGTTCTGGTTCAGTTCGAGCACACCCACCTCGATCAGGGGGAACTCGCCCGTGTACCAGACTTTTGTGAGGTCGAAGGGGTTGTAGGGCATATTCTTTGCCTCCTCTTCGGTCATCACCTGTATGTACATCGTCCAGCGGGGGAAGTCGCCCCTCTCAATGCTCTCAAAGAGGTCGCGCTGGTGACTCTCGCGGTCTTTTGCTATGACCGCCTCTGCCTCCTGATCGGTCAGGTTCTTTATGCCCTGCTGTGTATGCAGGTGGAACTTGACCCAGACGCGCTCATCCCTCGCGTTGATCATGCTGAACGTGTGGCTGCCAAAGCCGTGCATGTGGCGATAAGAGAGGGGGATCCCACGGTCGCTCATGGTGATTGTCACCTGGTGCAGGGACTCCGGGAGAGACGTCCAGAAGTCCCAGTTGCTGGTCGGGGAGCGCATGTTGGTGTGTGGGTCGCGCTTGACGACGCGGTTTAAGTCCGGGAACTTGTGGGGGTCGCGTATGAAGAATACCGGGGTGTTGTTGCCGGCAAGATCCCAGTTCCCCTCCTCTGTGTAGAATTTCATGGCAAAGCCGCGGATGTCGCGCTCTGCATCGGCTGCACCTCGCTCACCGGCGACGGTCGAGAAGCGCATGAAGACATCGGTCTCCTTGCCGATCTCGGAGAAGAGTCTCGCCCTGGTGTACCTGGTGATGTCGTGGGTGACGGTGAACCTGCCAAAAGCTCCGGATCCCTTGGCATGCATACGCCGCTCCGGGATCACCTCCCGGTTGAAGTGAGCGAGCTTCTCCTGGTACCAGACGTCCTGCATCAGCATGGGGCCGCGTGGGCCGGCGGTCACTGCGTTCTGGTTATCCGGCACGGGTGCGCCGGCAACGGTGGTCAATCTCTTTTTATTCTCCATAAAATCCTCCTCGCTTTTATCTGCTCACCGGATGGGGCAGAATAGATGAACTCGTCCTCGCTCAAACTTAAACCTTGCCCGGCATGGCTGAGATCAGCCTCCCCGGAGGGGGCGGGAGCGCGCGCCCCTTGCCATAACGAGGCCTCAGATCCCGATCCCCGGCTTACCGCATCACCAGTAAGGCCACACGGTGGGGCAGGATCCCCAGCACCGGATCATGGCGGCCGGGGCGGCAACAGCGAAAGGGTGGCCCGGTGGGCGTGGACGCTCTCCGGTTTAGAGAGGTTCCCCCCTCAAAGACCGTGGCTCTGCCTCTAAGGCGGCCTGGAAAGGGCTATTTCAATATACCCATCTCCAGCGGTCAGTACAGAAAGAAAATATTAATATATGGATCTGTTGAGTCATATAGACCAATTGAATACCCGTCACCCCTGCGGCAGGCTCCCGCAATAACGACGGTGCAGCGATGTGATTGACCATGCCTGAACTCCTTGCAGTACTCTCTTTAGCCCTGGTCAGCTCCTGCGCCGCCTCAGCGCTCATCACCTGCGGCCTCGGGGCATACGTTCTTGGGCAGAACCCTTCATCGGCCACCAATCGCCTCTTCTTCGCGGCAACGCTCTCTGCAACCTGCTGGGGCCTCGGGGAGTTCTTCATCTGGCAATCGACTGATTTTGCCGGCTTCCAGTTCTGGCTGAGGGCGAGCTCGTTCTGGGGCCTGGTCATTGCGTTTAGCGTCCATTTTGTGCTTGCCTTCACCGGCCACCCACTTGCGCGGAGGGAGAAGCGCGGGATCCTTCTCATGATCCTCTACCTCCCCGCCGCCTTGATCGCCCTGATCGGCTTCTCTACCGATCTCATATTTGAGGTGGCGTTTCAGCCCGGGGTGGGGTACTTCTACCATCCGGCAACCGGAAGCCCGATCAGCATGGCCGCGATGATCTATGCCTTCCTGGCGATGACCTGGGGGCTATACGCCGGTTTCTCCTCCTGGCGGAGGGCGCGGCCGGGGAGAGAGAGGCGCCAGCACAGGCTCATCTTAATCGGCATCGCGATCGTCGTCAGTTTTGGCATCCTATCGGGACTGATCTTTCCGGCTTTCGGGATTCACACGGTCAATTTCGTCTTTCTCGGGTTCGTCCTGTTCTCCCTCGCCATAGCCCATGCCATACATAAGCACGGGCTGTTTGCCCTGAGCCCACAGGCAGCGGTCCCGGATATCCTCAGGACGATGCCAGACGGCCTGATCCTTGTCGATACGGACAGCAGGATCGTCACGGCAAACACATCGACTGCGGAGATCCTCGGCGTGGCCGAGGCGGATCTTGCCGGGCAACCGGCAGGGAGGTTCATCCCGGATACGGTGTATGGCTCGATCAGGACTGCTATAGCCAGGAAGGGGAGATTTTCGGATCTCGAGGCGGTGCTCGATGGCAGCGTCGTCAGTATATCCGGAACCCTCGTCAGGAACCCGGACGGGGAGCCGGCGGGGATTGTCCTTATCATAAGGGACATCACCGACAGGAAATCTGTGGAGACCGCTCTCAGGACAACCAGCCAGAAGTTATCCCTCCTGTCCCGGGTTACCTGCCACGACATCGGCAACGATATCATGGGCCTCTCCTGGTACCTGAGCCTTCTTTCGGAGGACCGGACGCATCCCGATGCCGGGAGGTATCTCTCATATTCGGTCGAGATCGTGGAGAATATAAAGAAACACCTCGATTTCTCCCGTGATTACCAGATGGCCGGGGTGCCTCAGCCGGTCTGGCAGCCGCTCGAACCGATGATCGCCGGCACTGTCAGCGGTTTTCGTAACCTGGATGTTGAGATCTCCACCCGACTGGCCCCGGTTGAGATCTACGCCGATCCGCTCTCGCCAAAGGTCGTGTACAACCTGATCGAGAACGCCATCCGGCACACGGATAAGACCGGCCGGATCTGCATAACAGCCGCCGGGCAGGCCGACGGGACACTCGTTGTGGCGTTCAAGGACAGCGGCCCCGGGATCCCGGAAGATATGAAAGAGATGATATTCAGCTACGGGTACGGGAAGAACACCGGCTTCGGGCTGGCCTTCTCACGGGATGTCCTGTCCGTAACCGGCATCGGTATACGCGAGACCGGGACGGAGGGTAAGGGAGCCCGGTTTGAGATCCTC
>JAAZIF010000032.1 GCA_012510335.1 Methanomicrobiales archaeon
CCCCTCAGGGAAGCCGGATCTCGTGGTGACCGATATCTCCTGGAGCCCGGCAAACCCGGCCCCGGGGGATGCGGTGACACTCTCGGCGACGATCAAGAACCAGGGGACAGCCTCCACGCCTGCGGGTGTGAAGCACGGCGTCCTCTTCACGTTCGATGACGGCGCCGCAGGGCCCGGGGTCTGGTCAGACACCCACACGGCATCGATCGCACCGGGCGCCTGGGTGACGGTGAGTGCGAGCGGCGGCTTTTCCGGCGCAACCTGGAAAGCAGTCACAGGCACCCACACCGTGAAGGCCCACGTGGACGATGTCAACCGGATCGCTGAGAGCGATGAATCGAACAACGTTATTAGTAAGGAGATCAACGTCGGAACCGGACAGACTCCCACCAGGGGAGACCTCAACAGAGATGGCAGCGTTGACTGGGCCGACGTGACGATCGCCGCCGATATGGCGCTCGGGAAGATCCCCACCACCACGGCCGCTGATATCAATGGAGACGGTGCCGTGGACTGGAAGGATGTTGCCCTGCTTGCTGATTTCTTCTTCGGCAGGACATCTTCCCTTTAAACCACCGGGAGCAGGGGCTGCCTCCCTGATCCTGCCCTATTTTTGCCGCGGCTGCTGCCGCCCCGGGTCTCTTATGATCGCAGCGATGCGTTAAGCGGCAGGAGGCCGAAAAATTACATCTCAGAAGCCCGGGGCCGTGGATACATCTATATAGGGGCATTCCGATAATGGCGCCCGATGGCAGCAACATTACCCGGAAGCTTCAGCAAGATCAGGCAGCATCTGAGAGAACCGCTCATCAGGAACTCGTTCTTCATAATGGCGTCATCCTTCGTTGCGGCCGGCTTCGGGTTCTTCTTCTGGATGATTGCAGCCAGACTCTACTCGCAGGCAGAAGTAGGCATAGCAACCGCCCTGATGTCCTCCATGGGGCTCTTAATCCTCATATCCCGGCTCGGCCTGGATCAGTCGGTCATAAGGTTCTTTCCCGATTACGACAAGAACAGGGTGCTCGGGACCGCAATCATAGTGCCGACGGCGGCGGCGCTCGGTGCAGGGCTGATCTTCATATCCGCGGTGGACGTCATAGCCCCTGAGCTTGTGATCGTCCGGACGGTCGCCCCGCTCTACCTCGCCTTCCTCGGGGCCTACTCCGTCACCTGGATCCTTGAGGGGGCGTTCAACGCCATACGGAAGTCCGAGTACTACTTCGTCCTGAACCTCCTCTACGGATCGAGGATACTCTTCCTCTTCCCTCTTATATCTCTCGGGGCGATGGGCATATTCAGTTCGTTCGGCTTCTCGTTCGTCCTCGGGCTCATCCTGGCTCTCGCCCTCCTCTCCAGATGCTCCATACGGCCGGCAGCGGGCGTAGACGGAACCTTCATACGCGAGGCCTGGCAATTCTCCGCCGGCGCATACATCGCCGGGATTCTTATGGCCGCCCCGAACATGATCATACCGATCATGGTGCTCAACGTGCTCGGGGCAGAGAGCACTGCCAGTTATTACATCACATACGCGATCGTCTCGGTCCTCTTCATGATACCGTACGCGTTTACGACATCCCTCTTTGTCGAGGGAAGCCACGGGGGGGAGATGAAGAAGAACGTGTTCCGAACGCTCGCGAGCATGTTCACCCTTCTCATACCCGCGATAATCGGGCTCTCGCTCTTCGGGGAGCAGATCCTCAACCTGATAGGCAGAGACTACATCGAAGGTATGGCCCTGCTCCGGGTGCTCGCGCTGTCAGCCATATTTGTCTCCATATGCCAGACATTCATATCCATCGCAAAGGTCCGAAACGATATAAGGAGCCTGATCATGATAAGCGGCTTTGTCAGCGTCGCCCTGCTCGGGCTCGGCTACACCCTGATGCACCGGTTCGGCCTCATCGGTATGGGGTATGCCTGGTTTGCCACCTACGCGGCAGGCACGTTCCTTACCGGCGTGATCCTCTGGAAAAAAGGCTGGATATAGCCTCCCTTCACCAGTAATAGACAGCGGAACCGGCGTTATCGTAGATCCTGTCCCGGTTTCTGGTGAACCTCCCGGCACCGGTATAATCCGCCGATAAGACAGCATGCTCCTTCACCTCGATCCGGACACTCTCCCTCACGACGTTGTACGTGCCGAAGTAGAGGTAGGAACCCGGCTCCAACAGCGATGCGTTCGCCGGGAGGTAGCGCTGATGGTCAGGATCGAACCCGAGAAGGAGCCACCAGCGCATGCCATCGACGTATATGGGGCGCTTCTCCCCTGCGGCGATAAGCCACTCGGCCCCCATAAGCTCTTTGCCGTTGAAGACAGGTTTATCCCGGGTGGTCTCAAGCGCCATGGATGTCGGGCTGTCACCCGCGACCTGGTAGATTAACCCGGTGTTGAAGAGGAGGAATACGGCGAAGAACACCGCCAACGCCTGGTAGGCGGTCCCCATGAACGGAACGGACCTCGCTACCTTAATCCTTCCCACCACGGCCTCGTAAAGCGCCATGCCGCCTATGATCGCAAACGGGGCGAGGAGGATCAGGGTGATGTGGTAGAGCCTGCTAGTGTTGAGCGAACTTGCGAAGAAGGGGACTATGATGCCGGCCAGGTTGACCAGGAGGAAGACTATCGATATGGCGATATACTCAGGTTCGATCCGCCACCGCCGGCGCCCCAGAAGGGTTGCCAGCAGTCCCACGCCGATGAGCCCCTGTGTCGCCATGTGGATGACCTTTGCAAGGCTGTGCAGGGGCGTTACGGCCTGGCTGGTGAGTATGTGCATGCCCTGGGCGGTTGTGGGGCTGAAGGCCTCTGCAAAGAGGGCGGCTCCTATCTTATCCCCGATCTCGGCGATGGTGGCAAAAGCAGTGCCCCCGGCTACCGTCGAGTACCAGAGGTAGGCGAGGAGGATGAGCGCGAGGATGTAGGGGAGGATTAGCGTCCTGATATGCGTTCCGGCGGGCAGGTTGTGTTTCCGGGTGCCCCGGGGCCCGAGAAGCCTCTCCCCTATCCCGGCGGGCAGGCGTTCTGCAAAGACCAGCAGCAGCCATGCAGGGATGAGCGAGAGGAGGTAGATGTACGATAAGCCGTAGTGTGAGACGATCATGGCAAAGCCGAAGATGACGAGCAGGATCGACCGCATGCCGCGATCAATGGATCTATCGACCATAGCAAGGATCGTCAACGAAAGAAAGATCTCGGCGATCTGCTGGCGGGCAAGGGATACCATCTCGGTGTAGAAGACAAAGAACGAGACGAAGAAGAAGACCGAGAGAAACCCGATCCTCGCGTTCGTCTGCCTCTCGACCACACTGTAGAGCGCGAGCGCAACGAGCGCGAAGAGGAGGGGGTAGATGATCTTGAAGACCCAGACAGGATCCATACCCGTTATGAGCGAGTAGATGGGAACGAGCATAACGACCGAGAGCATTCCGTTTGTGTTGTACGGGATGGTCGAATCCCAGAGTCCCGGCCCTAGCACGCTGTTTACGAGGTGAAGCTCGTGGTGGATGTCATAGCCCCATATGTATCCGGATATAAGCGATGTGTGGTAGAGGAGCGCGAGCGCTATCGAGTAGACCGCCAGCGGGTAACAGGATGCCGGGATGAACCGGTCGAACCCGGCGGCGAGACCGACCAGGGCGATGAGTATGAGGAGCAGGAAGAGATACGTAACCATATGATGCTCATTTCGCACGTGCGTCCCGATGATCGCGATAAGCGGGAGCAGTACCAGGAGCGGCACCGCCGGTGCGGGGGGGAAGGCCAGAACAAAGGTGCTGGAACCGGCATACTCCCGGTCCCTGGCGAGCGCGATTAAGAGCAGGATCTGCATGACGATGATGAGCATGGGAAAGAGCGCCTCAAGCGAGAACGGCCGCATATACCCGAGCAGAGGGTAGAATGTGTTTGCGGCAAGGCCGGTGAGCATTAGAACCGCAAGGCTCAGCCCTGCGGAGTAAAGCGTCGTCCTGACCGCGCCCAGGCCGTGGAGCCTGAGCGCCTTCAGCACAAGGATCCCGGGCATGAAGGTCATGTAGATGAAGGCCAGGATCTCTCTAGCGATCGGCATGTGGAAACCAGCGAGATCGAGGCAGATCACTCCGATGAGGGCGGCCTGGAGTACCTGGAATGCCCGGAAAAACCTCCTGTTATCCCAGTCATTCATCCGGAGCGGGTCTGGCAGCTGCATGGGATACCTTATGCCTCCGGCAGGGCCGGCATAAGATCTTCTATGGCCGCGCGCACAGGCCCCATATGGTCAGTCATATCTCTACCCGGGGCCGACTTAACGGCGGCCCCTATATCCTCGCAGGCGGTATGCGATAGACCCGTATGCCTCATGGGTCTGGGTTACTATCCTCACCTGCCTGATAAACATGCTGCCCCCGCCCTGGCCGGTCATCACCCGCCTCCACGGGCTGACACCAGATCGCTGTAGACCTCGACGAGGGATTTTGCTATCGCGGGCCAGGCCATATCGGTCTTCAGCT
Organism: Methanomicrobiales archaeon; assembly: GCA_012510335.1. Taxonomy (GTDB): domain Archaea; phylum Halobacteriota; class Methanomicrobia; order Methanomicrobiales; family Methanoculleaceae; genus Methanoculleus. The sequence goes on from JAAZIF010000032.1 coordinate 4,492, forward strand.
TTGCGTAGCCTCTCTCCCCCATGCGCCGGCACGCCTCCGGATCCCCGAGAAGCCTCACGATCGCGTCGGCGAGAGCGGCGGGGTCGCCGGGGGGGACGACATACCCTGTAACCCCGTCATCGACGATCTCGGGCAGGCTCCCCACATCCGTGACCACCACGGGTCTCCTGAACCCATATGCGGTCGGTATGACGCCGCTCTGGGATGCTTCGATGTACGGGAGCGCGACCACGCTCGCCTGCTGGAAGAGCCTGGCACCCTCCTCGTAGGGTACCCTGTAGTTGCGAACCTCGAATGCATCCCGGCCCGCCATCATCTCCCCGTACCTCCCGAAGTCTTCACCGGTGCCGGCGATGACGAACCTGGCACCCGGGATCTCCCGGGTTATGAGCGGTTCTGCCTGGATCAGGCAGTCAAGCCCCTTATACCGGTGGATGCGGCCGAAGAAGAGCACCCGGGGTCCGTCCGGCTCAAGCCCCTTCTGTTCGAACTTCTTAAACGGCATCACCTCGTGCTCGCCGAACGGGATGACATGCACCTTCCGGGCGGGGACGTGGTAATCCTCTACCAGAACCTCTCTGAGCGCATCCCCATGCACGAAGATCCGGTCGGTCAGGACGCGCGACATGAGCAGGGTGAGCCGGTAGAGAAGGGAGCCTATATCCAGGATGTGGTCTTCGCCGGGGTGCGGCCTGACGTCGTGGAACGTCGCCACCAGGGGATACCTCCGGAGCCTGATGATGAGCGGGCAGATAAGGGGGTTGTTCACCTGGAAATGGACGACATCCGGCCCGAAGTCATCTATCGCGGTGACTATATCCCTGATCAGCGGGTAGCACGATGGACCGAACCTCCCGGCGTGCCGGGAGTAGCCGAAGATCCGGAGATCCACCTCCGGATCTATATGCTCCAGGTACTCCTCAGACCTGTAATCGGGGAGGAG
>JAAZIF010000033.1 GCA_012510335.1 Methanomicrobiales archaeon
AGGACGGTGCCATCTGTGCGGCCGGCGGGCCGGAGGTCGTGACGGCGGAGACCATCGAGACGGTCTACGGCGTCCCGGTAACCGTCGAGCAGTACAACGGGTTTCATGTCGTCGTACCGCTGACCCCCGCAAGGGACTGACCGGGGCCTGAACCGCCCCGGAAACCCGGCCCGTGGGACTCCATCTACAGGCGGTGCGCAGACCTGCGTGGGATGACCGGGTAACATATATCGCATCGTGGGCCGATCGTGCCCGCCGGGCATGCTGTTTGAGACTGTCATAGGGGTCGCCGGGACGGTGCTCGGGATATCCGGGGCGCTCTTCATTATATATGGGGCGGCAATCGCTATCATCGAGCTCCTGGCACGGGAGACGCGCATAAGGGTGCGGGGCTATCCGGATATAAGGGGGACGTTCACCACGCGCATTCTGATAGGACTTGAGTTCTTCGTCGCCGCCGACGTCCTGAAGACGATCTTTGAACCGACGCTGCAGGAGCTGATCGTCCTCGGGTCGATCGTCGCCATCAGGACGGTCGTGAGTTATTTCCTCGGGAGGGAGGTGAGCGGACTTGCAGAGGTGTGAGAGTGACCGGTCATTCGCCCCTCCGGCTCAGATATTCAGTTAAGAATTCATGCGCCTTTTTGACCATCTGCTTTGAGTTCGCAAACGTGATCGCCTCCATAGCCCCGGCGTACGGGAGCCACCGGTAGGCGACGTGCTCGTCGGAGAGTCGCACCTCCTCCTCGGGGGTCTCGACCAGGTAGTAGACGACCTCCTTATAGACAGTGCGCCCCCGGCGCTGGAAGAAGTAGTGGATCACCTCGCGAAAACCGGGTATAAACACGGCCCGGGTGATCCCGGTCTCCTCCTCCAGTTCACGGAGCACCGTCTCCCTCTCGCTCTCGCCGCGCTCACCGTGCCCTTTCACAAGATCCCAGTGCCCGGCCCCGTACTGCAGTATGAGATACTGGAGATCCCCGTTCTGCCGGAAGACGACCGCTCCGTAAGACCTCTCTTTTACCATTTAACCATCAGCCCTCCGCAGGGGATCCACCGAGCTCGCGCCCGACGACCTGGAAATCCTCTTCCAGCGCCTTGCGGTATGCCGGGTTGTAGAGCGCGGCGGCGGGGTGGAGGGTCGGGATGAGGCGGACCGGATGACCGAAGAGGGAGCAGGGGTAGACGGTCCCCCGTATATCCGTGATCCGGTCAAACCCCACCGGCAGGAAGGAGAGTATGTACCTGCTCGAGTGCCGGCCCAGCGTCACGATCACCTCCGGCCTTATGATCCGGATCTGCTCCTCAAGGTAGGGTGTGCAGACCCGGATCTCCTCATCCCGTGGATCGCGGTTCCCGGGCGGCCGGTGTTTGACGATGTTTGCGATGAAGACCTCACGGCGCGATAGACCGATCCCCGCGAGGAGGGCATCGAGCAGCTTCCCGGCGCGCCCCACGAACGGCCTCCCGGTGAGGTCTTCCTGCTTCCCCGGCGCTTCACCTATGAGCATGAGGCGGGCTCCGGCATCCCCCTC
>JAAZIF010000279.1 GCA_012510335.1 Methanomicrobiales archaeon
AGCGCCTCGACAGCAACCTCATCGGCGATCCCGATCTCGGCCGGGGTGGTCGGTGCGCCGATCTTCTGCAGGGAATCGCGGATCCCCTGCCAGTCTCCGCCGTGGAGGTACATCGTTATGATCGCCCCGATCCCACACTTCTCCCCGTGAAGACCCCTGCCGGGCGCGATCCGATCCAGCGCATGAGAGAACTTGTGCTCACCACCGCTCGCCGGCCGGCTCGACCCCGCTATGCTCATAGCAACCCCTGAGGAGACCAGTGCTTTCGTCACAAGCCAGGCACTCTCCTCGGAGTGTGGCTTGATGAGGTCAGCGTTCTTGAAGAGGATCTCGGCGGTCATCCGGGAGAGCGTCAGCGCGTACTCAGAGAGGGGCTCACCGCGGAGCCGGTGGGAGAGCTCCCAGTCGAGTATCGCGGTGTAGTTTGCTATGATATCCGCGCACCCGGACGCGAGCAGCCGGTGGGGCGCCGACGCGATGATGGCGGTATCGGCTACGATCGCTATAGGCGGCTCGGCGGCGAGCGAGACGTTCCCCTCGGGCGTCGGGACCGAGGCACGCGATGAGGCTATACCGTCGTGCGATGCCGCGGTAGGGACGCTGATGAAGTGACGGTCGGTGTTGTAAGCGGCGATCTTTGCTGTGTCGATGACCCGGCCGCCGCCGACACCTATGACGAACCCGGCCCCGGCCGCCGCCGCTTCGGCCTTCCTGATCGTCTCGAAGGGATCGCCGGCGGCGGCCGAGAACGTTGTAACCTCGTAAGATCCGGCGAGAAGCGCCTCGACCCGCCTTCCGGCCACATCCCGTGTCTGTTCTCCCGATATGATGAGCGCAGCGCCGCCGAGATCGAGGTCTTCGCAGACTGTCGGAACCTCACCTATGACGTCGTGGCCGATGATGACGTCGCGAGGGAGCTGCATCCATTTTGATTTGTCGAAGACCTTCGTTCTGAGTAGTTTTATGCCGCCTGCGCTCATTTGAGATCAGTAATGATTAGGGAGTTCCTCTACAAATACTACATCGATCCCATCCGTTACGGCCAGGCGTATACACTCGTCGATACGCTGACCTACGCCCTGATACTCATCATAGCGGTCTACATAGTCTACCGGGGGCTCAGGCGGTATAAGATTGCTGTCGACGATGAACTGGTGCTCGCGACCCTGCCCTTCATAGTCCTCGGCGGGCTGCTGCGCGTCGTCGAGGATACCGGTATGATCGCATCAGACCTCCGGTTCCTCCTGATCACACCCCTGATCTTCTTTACGGTCTTTTCTGTCGCAGCCGTCGCCCTCTTCGCCGGGAAGATTGCTGAGAACGCGGGGATTATCGCCCGCTACAGCCGCATCTACGGGGGCGTGGGCATCGTCGCCTGCCTCCTCGCCACAGCGGCACTCGTCTGGTTCGGGCTCACCGAGACGCGGATAGCGCTCGACGTCCTCGGCATCATCCTCGCGCTCGCGTCGGTCTCATCGCTCGCCCTCTGGGCGCTCCTCGTCTACGGCGCAAAGTGGGATTACGCCTCAAACATCCTCTACAAACTCCTCATATTCGGGCACCTGCTGGACGCGAGCGCGACTAGTTATGGCATCGATATCCATCCCATCCACTACGTGGAGCAGCATGTCGTGGGCTCAGCCCTGATCGAGGCGACCGGGACGGCGTTTTCGATGTTCCTCCTCAAGATCGCGGTTCTCATCCCCGCCATTTATATCCTCGAGATGTACAGGAAAGAGGGTAGCCCGGGCCTCTGGCATCTCATCCTGCTAGCCATGATCGTCGTCGGCATGGCACCGGGGATACGGGATATGGTACGGATGGTGCTTTATGTCTGAACGTTCACTTGCCCGTGCTGCGCTCACTGCGACCGTCATCTTCGCGGTCACGATAGGTCTCGGTGCCTTCGCTGTTGCTCGCGATCCATCGATCGGCGCCGAGTTCATGACCCTCTTCCGCGACCAGGTCGCAAGCCAGCTCCTCTCCGACTCCCCGCCGGTCCTCGCATTCAAGATATTCTTGAACAACCTCACGGTCTGCACCCTCCTCTTCCTCGGGGGAGCCTCACTCGGTACAGTCACGATGCTGATCCTCTCGGCGAACGGGCTCCTGATCGGTGCTATGGCGGAACTCTTGCGGCAGCAGCAGGGGGCGCTTTTCATTGCGGCGGCACTCATCCCGCACGGCATATTCGAGATCCCGTCGTTCCTCATCGCAGGCGGTCTCGGCCTTCTCCTCGGCCGGGTGCTCATGGACGAGTGGCGCGGCGGGGGTGATGCTGCGGCTGCAGCGGTTCCACTGGCCCGCCTCTTTCTCCGGGTCGTTGTCCCGCTTCTCGCGGTTGCGGCGGTTGTAGAGGTATTTATTACACCTGTGGTTGTATTTATTATCGCTTAGCTGGCAGATCAACAATTTTTGAGGTACGATATAGATGGAAGAAGATACTGGCGCATTTCCCCGGAAAGAAGATTTTTCACGGTGGTATAACGAGATCCTCTGGCGAGCCGAGATCATGGACACCCGCTACCCGGTCAAAGGGCTGTACGTCTGGTATCCTCACGGGTTCGCCGTCAGGAAGCGCACATACAGGATACTCCAGAGCCTGATGGATCGAGACCATGCTGAGACGATGTTCCCGCTCCTGATCCCGAAGACCGAGTTCATGAAGGAGGCGACGCACATCAAGGGCTTCGAAGATGAGGTCTACTGGGTCACCCACGGCGGCAGGAACGAGCTCGATGTCCCGCTCGCCCTCCGGCCCACGAGCGAGACCGCCATCTACCCGATGTACTCGCTCTGGATCCGATCCCACGCAGATCTGCCCCTGAAACTCTACCAGATCGTCAATACGTTCCGCTACGAGACGAAGCATACCCGCCCGCTCATCCGCCTACGCGAGATCACATCGTTTAAGGAGGCGCATACCGTGCATGCGACGCGGGAGGAGGCGGAGGCCCAGGTCGAGGCCGCGCTCGCCCTCTACCAGGAGTTCTATGACAATCTCCGGGTGCCGGTGATCGCATCCCGCCGCCCTGACTGGGATAAGTTCCCGGGCGCTGATTATACAATCGCGGTCGACACCATAATGCCCGACGGAAAGACCCTCCAGATAGGGACGGTGCATATGCTCGGCGACCACTTCTCACGGACCTACGATATCACATACGAGGATGCAGTCGGAGAGCAGCAGTACGCCTGCCAGACCTGTTACGGTATATCGGAGCGGTCGATTGCAGCGATAATAAGTGTTCACGGCGACGACGCGGGGCTCGTGCTGCCACCGGAGGTAGCACCGATCCAGGTAGTCATTGTGCCGATCATCGTCGGGAAACGGCGTGACGAGGTGCTCTCGACCGCAACAGCGCTCGAGGGCGAACTTAGAGATGCAGGGTTTGCCGTACTCCTGGATGTGCGGGATATGCGCCCGGGCGCGAAGTACTACCACTGGGAGATGCGCGGCGTTCCGCTCCGGATCGAGATCGGGCCGCGGGATATCGATGCGAACACGGTCATCGCCGTCACCCGCGATGGTCAGAAGACCACACTCGACCGCCGGGGTGTCGTTGAAGGGGTTTTCTCGGTTCTTGCCGGGTTCCGGACGGCGATCTGGAAGAAGGCCCGACAGGTGATGGCTAACCGGATCACCACGGCGGCGACCCTTGAAGAGACCGCGCTTGCGGTGAAGAGCGGGGTAGTGGTCATCCACTGGTGCGGGTCACAGGAATGCGCAGAAAAGATTGAGACGGAGGTGGATGCAAGCATCCTCGGGACCGATATCCGTTCGGACCTGATAACCGTCTCTGACGGCCCGTGCGTCGCCTGCGGCGGCAAGGGCACGTCCACCCTGGTTGCCCGGACCTACTGATCAGCAGGACGGGCAGGTATACTCTCTCGAGTGATCAGGAGACGAGAGATCCCCTGAGATCACCGCCTTTCCACCCGAGATGAAGATCCTGCCGCACTTCGAGCACCGTTTCGGGAGCAGGCGCTCCCAGCGGCGCATGGGGACTTCCAGAGTGAACTGCATCTTCTCCGCGTCTGTCGGGTTGGACTGGAGAAGATCCTCGTACCGGGAGATGACCTGTATAACGTGGAGCGGGTTTGCTCCCTCGCTACAAAACCGCTTGAAGAGGAAGAACTGAAAGATCATCCACCCGAGATCGGAGCGCTCGAGGGTCTCTTCATACTCACTACACGTTCCGTCGTCTTCATCGAGGGAATACCCGCAGAGGGGACAGCGACCTCCCACAAGTTCGTCCAGGTAGACCTCTTCGTGACAGCTGGGACAGGTGGTGTGGGGGGTATGCATTCTGGAAGTCATGTTTTTGGCCTCATAGCATTTATCTTCTCTGAAGACGCAGGCTCTGCCTCGCATCTTCAGAAAGTATTCCACGCAGATGCGCGGGCTCTACGATTGTCTCTGAGGTTTTATTACGTATTGCGCTCGTGGGGCTCTTATACATGTCGAATGGCTCACATGGATCTCATTCATACGGGTGCAGGATCCATGCATCCCGGTGCCTGCACCTTCGAGCTGATGCCTCCCTGATGGGGATCTGACCGCTGATCCAGCAGCAGCGGTGTAAAAAATAATGGAGATCTGCCGCGCAGCCCTGATAGCTGCGAGGGGGGCTATCCGGGCAGCCCGGGCATCTATGTGGGGAAACCATGCGCCCGCGCTTCCCGGCCGCTTACATCCGGTTCAGGATCGTGGACCGAGGAGCCCCTCGACGAGAGGAGGGGGATGAATCGGTCCTCTACGGAATCCAATACACTTTCACCCCGCACGGGTATTCTTTATGCTGGTCGAGCGCCAACTAAGGGAGTGTATGCAATCGGTGACGAAATTGCGGTTGGTTGCGTCTCCTGACGAGCGACGG
>JAAZIF010000280.1 GCA_012510335.1 Methanomicrobiales archaeon
CATGTTTCAACCGGTGGTGCCTGACCCGGGATCTTCTACACGGAAACGATGTGCCGGGCGCCGGATCGTTTATCCCCCGCCTCGCCGTAGATCAGGGTATGGATCCGGTCATCGAGGCGATACGACAGGAATTTGCGGCGCTTGTGGATCCCGATCTCAGGGAGAGCTGTCAGCGGTTCTTCAAGGAGGAGGTTCAGTGCTACGGGGTGAAGACAGCAACCGCGGTTTCGATTGCGAAACGATACTGGAAAGAGATCAGATCCCGCGAGAAGGAGGAGATATTCGCTCTCTGCGAGGAACTCTACCTGTCAGGGATGAATGAGGAGGCGTTCGTGGTATCCGAATGGGCCAAGGAGCTCGCGGATCTCTACGAACCCGGAGATATCGCTGTCTTCCGGCACTGGATCGATACCTACATAACCAACTGGGCTACATGCGATGGGCTCTGCAACCACGCCGTCGGGGACTTTATCATCCGGTATCCCGAACATATCGAGGAGTTGAGGCGCTGGACACAGTCTGAAAATCGTTGGATGCGGCGGGCAGCGGCGGTCTCCCTGGTCGTGCCCGCAAAGCGCGGGGAGTTCCGCGACGAGGCGATCGGGATCGCAGACCTCCTCCTCAGGGATACGGATGACATGGTACGGAAGGGCTATGGGTGGCTCCTCAAGGAGGTGAGCAGGAAGCACACCGGCGAGGTCTTCGCCTACGTCATGAAAAATAAGAGAGAGATGCCCCGGACGGCGCTCCGGTACGCGATCGAACTGATGTCAAAAGACCTGAAGGTCGAGGCGATGAAAAAGGACTGGTGAGAGGGATACTTAGAACCTGACCCTCGGCGCCTCGGCCTCCCTCATGTTGTACTCCATGTTCCAGAAGTATGCCTCGCCGTGGGCCACGCGGAAGACGGCGAGTTTCGGGTCGTCCGGGCCGGAGAGACCGATCTCGAGAAGCCAAGGCCGCTCCTGTATAAGCCGATCTTTCAGGGCTGCGTCGCCGACGAACTCGACCTCGCCTGCGACCCGCATCATGGTGCCCATATCGCCGGATGCATAGAAGCAGAGCTCGACCTTCGGGTTCTCGCTGAGCTGCCGCCAGACAGCCTTCGGCGTCCCGGTGTGGTAGTAAAACCCTGTCTCATCGGCAAACCACATGGCAAACGCGCGAACCCGGGGCTGGCCGCCCTCCGCTGTTGCAATGAAGGTCACCGGATTAGCATTTGCGAATTTAACGCACTCGGAAAAGTCCATTCTCTTTCCTCGTGCATGGATACGAGGAGTAAGCAGAAAATAGTTCCGGGAACCGCTGATGGGTGAGGGCTACCGCCTCGCCTCCACTCCCGGTTCTAACCGCTCTGCTACACCGATTAAGGGTTCGCCAGACCGGCCAGGAAGAAGAATCCCTTCGCTGAAGAGAACCAAGTCTATTGCATCGGGCCGGCGTTGAGAGTCTGATCCTCGGGATGGACCACCAGGTGGCATTCCCTCAACTCCACCTAATGCAGGTCGCAGTGGATAATCGCTCCTCAAGAGGGGGAGGTAATCCCCCCCACAAATGTCGTGCCAGAATACCGATATCAAGAGGCTTGCTGTCCGGACCCGCGAGGTGCTGACAGAGGAGATCGGACGAGGCTGATCCGCTATGTCATGCGGAACCCCATACCCTTTTTGCGCACCAGACCCATCTTCTTGAGGTCGTTGAGGAGATCCTTAACGAACTCCAGGGTGAGATCCAGCGTGACCTCCATACCTCCCTCTGTGCTGCCGATAGCGACCTTCTCTATCGCCTCCAGAACCTCCGCCGGCGTCAGCGTCCCGTGTTCCTCGATGACCTCCATGATCTTCGAGATAGCGATCTGCTTCAGGTAAACGCTCTCGCGAAACGCCAGATACACATCCTCATCGATATCCAGGCCGTCGAAGAGCTCGTCGAGTTCGTCAACATTTGTCTGGGCGATGACATCAGGAGCAAATTCCAACCGGTACCCCGACGCCGGGATGACAGCCATCTTTGTCACGATACCGTGCTCTTTACGGGCTTCATGACCGATATCCCCGACCAGGCCGCCCGGGAGTGAGATGATGAGACTCCCGGGATCCAGATGCTGCTTCACGGTCACCCCCCCTTCCCCCACATCGATCACGTCGTTATCGTCCAGTGCAGTTAACGCCAGAATACTGTACATCAAGGGATCGATTAAGCTCTCCGGTTCATCCGTGTCCTTGACGGTTCCGGGAGGCGGCCCCATCCATCCTTTGAACTCGTTCATGGGGAGGAATGTCCCGGGTTGGTTCTTTTCCATGAACTCAGCCATTGTTTCGGCAAGCCCCTCAACCACATCGAGGCAGATTCCGTATATTCTTCTGAGTTCGGTATCCTCATCATCCTCGATCCCGGTCTTTTCAGCGAGTTTTTCGCTCAGGTCAATCTCTTCCTCCAGAAGCGCTTTAATATCCCGGACCGATCCTTCGACCGAGAACTGGCTCCTCAAGGCAACGGTCGGCGTGATGCGTGCCGGCATGCCCGCCTCTTTGAAAGTGCGCGTGACCTCCAGGGTATCTATCGGGCCGCGGATGATAAATGTCTCTTCGAGCGCCATATTATCTCCATATCTGGTTAGATGCATTTGTTCATAAGGCCGCCGGTGCCGGTTGCAGGAGATGCGTGTGCGGCTTTTGCACCACGATCCGCCCGCCCTGATGTAAAGCGGCATCAGAGGCCTCTCTGTACTGGAGGACTATACGATGGATATTGAGGTGTGTACCCCTATCTACTCACGCTGGTATTCCCGGTGGGGGAATGATACGAGAACCGCGGGGCCTGTTGAGGCGATGAGGGCATTCCGCGCCTGGTGATATGTTCACAGAGCGGTGGTGACCGGGGCCGGCAGGCTGTACCGGCCGCCATTCCCGGGTAAGAAAGAGGCACGCGACGATGGTTTCCTGGAATAAGGGTTCTTGCTGGCTATCAGGTGCGAAAACCTATTTATGGGTGCGGGCAAGATTCTGCACTGGAGATTCGATGAACCGCATTGACCGTTATCATGGCTGCCTGCTCGGCCTGGCCACCGGCGACGCCCTCGGAACGACGCTCGAGTTCCGGCGGCCCGGAACGTTTGAGCCGATCGACGACATGATCGGTGGCGGGCCGTTTCGCCTCCGGC
>JAAZIF010000281.1 GCA_012510335.1 Methanomicrobiales archaeon
GCACGACCGTATTGGAACAAACTTGGCATCTTCTGTATCATCCTGACGTATGACGTACAGCCTGATAACCAGCAGCTGGTTGTTGGGATCGACCCGGGAAGCTCTTTTGAGGGCGGGTCTGTGGTCGGTACCAAAGAAACCGTCTTGAACGGCATGTCTGAGGCACCAAAGCATGTAACGAAAGCAGTAGAAACACGAAGGACGATGCGGCGTGCCAGGAGACACCGAAAGTGTTGGCGTCGTCCAGCCCGATACAACCTGAACGCAACTTTTGCATCTGAAGCCAGCCTCACCGGACGACCGATACGCCCCGGCCGCACGATGAGATCCTCGATATGCACCCCATCTGGCCGGCCACCGATCTTCGCCCAGGCGAAGCGGCACCATCCCGGTCCGGGGACTAATATCCATTACGGAGGGCGCGCTTTCACCCCCGACTGAAGCCCGGGGTCTCGCGCTGTGATAGCATGATCGATATATTCCATGCCAGTCTGATCGTACTGATCTTTACAGTCTTCCTCTGCCTCTATCGCGTACTGGCAGGCCCAGGGGTGGTAAACCGCCTTATTGCGGTAAATACTATCGGAACAAAGACGATCATCGTCCTTGTTCTTATCGGGTTCATATATGAGCGACCGCTCTTCCTGGATATCTCGATCGTTTATGCGATGATCAACTTCATCTCGACGCTTGCGATCGCCAAGTACCTCGGGAGGGGATACATCTGCTGAACACATTGGCCCTTATCTGCATCTTAATCGGTCTATTCTTCATGGTCGTCGGTGCCATCGGCCTTATCAGGTTTCCAGACTTTTACAGCCGTGTCCATGCAACCGGCAAGTGCGACACCCTTGGAGAGGGGATGATGCTGATCGGTTTCATCCTGTATGAGGGTATGAACCTGATTGCGGTGAAACTCCTCCTCCTCGTGGTATTCATCTTCATAACGTCACCGACAGCGGTCCATGCCATTCTGAATGTCGCCTACACCTGCAAGGTTGAGCCGTGGAAGAAGGGGGATGAGCGGCGATGATCTGGGAACTTGACTTTGCCCTCCTCCTCCTCATGATCATCTGCGCGATCGCGGCAGTCACGGTGCGCGATCTCCTCTACGCGACGGTCATACTCTCCGCATACTCCCTGATCATGGCTGTAATCTGGTCGGAGATGAACGCCGTCGACGTCGCCTTCACCGAGGCGGCTGTAGGTGCCGGTATAACCACTGTCCTCTTTATTGCAGCCATAGCACGAACCGGAAGGAGATCATCAGATTGAACATAAAAGCTCTGTTTGCGGTTCTCTTCATCGGCATCATCCTCTTCTGGGCAGTCGAGGATATGCCGGCATTTGGCGATCCAGAAGCCCCGGCCACCCAGTACACCGGGGAACTCTACGTCAGATCGGTGCTTCCGGATATCGGGATCGAGAATATCGTCACCGCTATACTTGCCAGTTACCGTGGGTTCGATACGCTCGGGGAGGTTGTGGTGATCTTCACCGCAGGGATATCGGTCGTCCTCCTGCTCAGGCGGGGTGAGCGCCTGTGAAGGAGAACGTTGTTATCAGGACGATATCACGGTTCCTGGTGCCGTTCATCCAGGTCTACGCCCTCTACGTCATCGTACACGGCGCATTGGGGGCTGGAGGCGGGTTCCAGGGAGGCGTGGTCTTTGCAGCGTCGTTCATACTGATGATCATCGCCTTTGACCTCCCCTACGTCAGGCAGCGGTTCAATTACAAATGGATCGTCATATGTTCGGTCCTCGGGGTCACCATCTACGCCACCATCGGTCTCCTCTGCCTCATTCCGTCGGGCAACTACCTTGAGTACGGGGCGATCGAGGCAGCGCTGGGCATACCGCACCTCCACGGTTACCTCATCGATGCGGTCGAGGTCGGGATCGGTATAACCGTCATGGCGGCGATGACGTCGATCATATACGATATTAGCAATAAAGGGGGCGAATCCTCATGATAGAACCGCTCTTAGAACTCTTCTTCGCGCGGTACAACTACTGGATGGCGATCATCCTGATGCTGATCGGGCTCTATACATTGATTGCAAAACAGAACCTGGTGAAGAAACTCATCGGGCTAAACATCTTCCAGACCGCGATATTCCTCTTCTACATCTCGCTCGGCGAGGTGAGGGGGGGCACCGCACCGATCTACCTCCCTGAAGGGGTGGATGCACTCTACGTCAACCCACTCCCGCATGTTCTCATACTGACCGCGATCGTCGTCGGGGTGAGCGTAACCGCGGTCGGTCTCTCTCTCATCGTCCGGATGCATGAGGAGTGTGGTGTCATCGATGAGGATGGTCTGCTGAAGGAGATGAGACACCGATGACGCTGATCGACCACCTCCCGGTTCTCATAATAGTCATCCCCATCCTTGCATCGCTCCTTATACTCCTTGCCGGATGGTGGGATCGGAGGCTCTGCTACCCCATATCGCTTATAACGATCCTCCTCCAGTTTGGAGCCGCGATCGTCATCCTCCTGCAGGTGATGCGGGAGGGGGCGATTCGGTATTATCTTGGCGGGTGGGCACCGCCTTTCGGTATCGAGCTTGCCATCGACAGTTTCAACAGTTTTATACTGGCAACCATCCTGCTACTTGCCGCAGCGACAGCGGTCTACGCGCGAAGAAGCGTAGAACGTGAGATAGGACCGGAGAAGACGATCTCATTCTACGTGCTCTTCCAGCTCCTCGTGACCGGACTCGTCGGCATGACGATCACCGGGGACATCTTCAACCTCTACGTTTTCCTCGAGATATCCTCGATCGCCGCGTACACCCTGATCGCCTCGGCCCGGAAGCCGCGCTCGTACGTGGCAAGCTTCAACTATCTCGTCCTCGGGTCTATCGCAGGGGGATTCATCCTCATCGGCATAGGGAACCTCTATGTCGCGACCGGAACGCTGAATATGCTGGATCTGGCCAGGCTGCTCCCGGCATCATTCGAGCTCGCAACGGTCCATGCAGCGTTCCTCTTCCTTGTCATCGGGTTCTCCATCAAGGCGGCGTTCTTCCCGCTCCATCTCTGGCTCCCCGATGCGTATACAGAGTCACCCTCTGCGGTGACGATCCTCATATCGACCGTGATGGCGAAGGTGAGCATATATGCGTTGTTCCGGATCATATTCACGATCTTCTCAACGGCATACATCATCGATGTCTTCCCGGTGACCGGATTCATCCTATTCATCGCGACGGTAGCGATGATCGCCGGCGCGGTTCTTGCGATTGCACAAAGCGACCTCAAGCGGATGCTCGCATACTCAAGCGTCAGCCAGGTCGGGTATATCATGTTCTCGCTCGGTGTTACAAACCAGGTCGCGCTGGAGGGGGGTCTCCTGCATATCCTTGGCCACGCTGTGATGAAAGGCTGCCTATTCATGGTCGCGGGGCTGATCATATACCGGATGGGGACGTCACGCCTCTCAGAACTCAAGGGCATCGCAAAGGCGATGCCGATCTCCTGCGCCGCGTTCGCCCTCGCCGGGGCGTCGATGATCGGCATCCCCCCCACGATCGGGTTTATGAGCAAGTATTATATCGTCCTCGGGGCGCTTGAGGCGGGCCACTGGGTCTATGCGGGCATCCTCCTGCTCGGGTCGCTCCTCGCGGTCGGGTACATATGGCGGTTCATCGAGATCGCCTACTTCAGGGATGGCCGTGACAGAGGCAGTGGGGCCCGGACGCTTGAGGCCCCTGCCTCAATGCTCGCCCCGATGGTCGCCCTCGCCCTCCTCTGCCTCCTCCTCGGCGTCTTCGTCGAGGGCCTGATGGAGATCGTCGGCCCTGCGGCATCGCTCCTTCTCGGGGGTGCCTGATATGAGTGATCTCAACCTGCTCCCGGCAGCGGCTATCGCTGTTCCGCTCCTCGCGTCGGTGCTGATCCTGCTCGTCGGGAGGTACGAGAACATCCGGGAGGGAGTCACGATCACGGCCGCGGTGGCAATGCTCGGGGCGGTTCTTGCGATGCTCCCATCCATCCTCTCGGGCAGCCGGATCGCGATATCGCTCCTCCCGATGGTTCCGGGCGGAGATTTTGCCCTGCGGGTGGATGCCTTCGGTATGGTCTTTGCCCTCACCGCCGCCGTCCTCTGGCTGCTAAACTCCTTCTACGCTATAGGCTACATGCGGGCACAACGGGAACATGCGCAGACGAGGTTTTACTTCTGCTTCGCGGTCGCCATAGCCGCTGCTGTGGGTATAGCCTTCTCGGAGAACCTGCTCACGCTCTTCATATTCTACGAGATCCTGACGATCATCACCTATCCGCTCGTCGTCCACATCGAGACACCGGAGGCGATGAAGGCGGGGAGGAAGTACCTTGCGTATCTCCTCATCGGGGGGGTCTTCCTCCTCGCCGCCCTCGTCCTGACGTATGTACTCACCGGGACGACAACGTTCGTTCCCGGCGGGTTCCTGGCGGGATCGGGCTCAGCGATCGTCCTGCAGGTTCTCTTCCTCCTCTTCATGGTCGGGTTCGTGAAGGCGGCCTGGATGCCTCTCCACGGCTGGCTCCCCGCGGCGATGATCGCCCCGACGCCGGTGAGCGCGTTCCTCCATGCTGTCGCGGTCGTGACGGCGGGGGTCTTTGGTATCGTCCGGATCGCCGGGTGGGTCTACGGAATGGACCTGATGGCATCCCTGGGCCTCGGCACACTCCTCGCCCTTATCGCCTCGTTCACGATCATAACCGCATCCCTCTTCGCCCTGACCGAGGACAACCTCAAACGGAGGCTTGCATACTCGACCGTGAGCCAGCTCTCCTACATCCTGCTCGGCGTCTCCATGCTCTCGATCGCCGGGATGACCGGGGCGATGGTGCATATCCCGATCCATGCGTTCCTCAAGATAACGCTCTTCTTTGTAGCGGGGGCAGTCATAGTCTCCACCGGGAAGGAGTATATCTCTGAGATGAAGGGCATCGGAAGGAATATGCCGGTGACGGCTCTTATGTTCGCGGCCGCTGCGATCGGGATCTGCGGCCTGCCGCCCCTCTCCGGTATCATCAGTAAGATCTATCTTGCTGTCGGGGCGGTCGAGGGCGGCATGCCGGTCCTGCTCCTGGTCCTGATCGCAAGCGCGGTCTTAAA
>JAAZIF010000004.1 GCA_012510335.1 Methanomicrobiales archaeon
CCCGGCCCGAGAACCGCACCATCCGTACGATCTTCAAGGGATTCCTGATCATGACCGCCATCGCCGGGTTCATCCTGGTCCAACCGGCCTGGCTCGGGGCGCTCTTCATAGACGACCCCGGGGCCTGGATCAACCCGATCGGGGGGATGCCGCTGAAGTTCGTCGCCCTCTCCGTCATGGCGGCGATCGGTGCCGCCACCGCCATGCTCGATATCATCATCCTGACGAGCGAGGAGAAAGAGGGGCAGTGGGGCTACCTCACCCGGGGTTCGATCATCGCCGCCTTCACGGCAGGTGCCCTCGGGATACTGATCGTGAACGTCATGGGGTTCGTACGCGAGGCAGCACGCGCACCCTGGACGTTCTACCAGATCATCCCGGTTCCGGGCGGCCAGGCTCACGCGACCCCCCTCCCCCTGCCGGTGATCGCCGGGATCTGGGTGATCGTGCTCGTGTTATCGTGGTTGATCTTCTGGTATGTCGCGAAGGTTACGGCATACCACCCTACGGATGAGGAGTCTGTCTGAGTGATCGGCATCCGGGGTAATCTTTATCATACTTGATACCATGTCCTGACCCGCATGACTGCGGTTACCCCTGCCATAGCGCCTTCTCTGCCCCTCACACCCGCTGCGGTTGCAGGGCAGGCGAGACTGAACAAAGCCTATGGCGATAACGAGACACCAGGATCAGGTGATAGATGATGTTACGCATGACCAGCAGCAAAATGGACCTCTCGAACGCTAAATCTCCGCGTGCCGCAGCGTTCAAGAACAACAAATCCCTGTCGAACCTGGCACCCGCCCCGGGCTTTAAAGCCGAGATCGGTCTTGAGCTCGTCAGTGAGAACTACACAGCACCCATGATGGCCACCTCGCCCGATGATGGGACCGGGCGGCTCTTTGCCGTGGACCAGATCGGGGTTGTGAAGATCGTGGATGTGGATGGAACCACGCTCCCCGAACCGTTCATGGATCTCCGGGATAACCTTGTGGAGCTCAGCCCGAGGTACGATGAACGCGGCCTGCTCTCCATCGCGTTCCACCCCGATTACAGGAATAACGGCCGGCTTTATGTCTTCTACAGCGCACCCTTAAGGCCGGAGGCGCCTGGAGGCTGGAGCTGCACAAACCACATATCCGAGTTTTCGGTTGACCCCGACAACCCGAATAAGGTGGACATGTCGTCTGAGAAGGTTCTGATGTACATCGACAAACCCTACGAGAATCACAACGGCGGTATTCTCGCCTTCGGCCCCGCTGACGGATACCTCTACATATCCCTCGGTGACGGTGGAAAGGCTAACGACGTCGGGAACGGGCATACCCCTGGCATCGGGAACTCCCAGGATCTCACGAAGATCTACGGCAAGATCCTCCGGATCGATGTGGACAGCACCACCGCCGGGAGCGTGCCGGCCCAGAAGGGACCGACAGGGAGTGTGAATGTCGACCATCCGGAGAGACCGCCCGAGCCGACATGGACGACGTTCTCCGGCAGCCTCTACGGCATACCGCCCGACAACCCGTTTGCGAAGACCCAGCCCGAGCTCCTCGATTCCTACGCCTACGAGACGGTCCCGCCCGAGATATACGCCTATGGGCTTCGAAACCCCGCCTACATGGCCTTTGACTCCGGCGGCAACAACACGCTCTTTGTCGGCGAAGCCGGCCAGAACCTCTTTGAGTCGGTGGACATCATCTTACGCGGCGGAAACTACGGCTGGAACATCCACGAGGGAACGCACTGTTTTAACCCGGAAAAACCGCTCCAGCCCCCGGAAAGCTGTCGCACGACCGGATACCGGGATGAACCCCTGATCGGCCCCATATTTGAGGGGGGTCATGATCTCGGTCTTGTGATCGTCGGCGGCTACCTCTACCGTGGCCCCTCCGTCCCCGAGCTCCAGGGCAGGTGCATATTCGGCTACTGGGGCGACAGCCGGCTGGTGGGAAACGGCATCCTCCTGGTTGCCACACCCCCGGAAGGGTGGGATGAGGGTGGGCGGCCCGGGGACGCTTCAGACCTGACTCCAGAAGGAAACACCATGTGGAGAGCCCAGAAACTGAAGGTCACCGGCAGGGATGACGAGTTCCTGGGCATGTTCGTGCGCGGGTTCGGCGAGGATGCCAACCGGGATATGTACGTGGTAACAAACGGCACGGGAGGGCCGGATGCATCCACCAGCACCGGCAAGGTCTGGAGGATTGTGCCTCCTAAACGATCGACAGCATTCTCACCATGAGTGAGAAGATGGGGGGAGGACAGCCCCGCCCGATCCAGGGGCTCGATCAGCCCCTGATCCCGGGCCGGAATCATGTTCTGCTACCTCACCGGGAAGAACAGGCTTTAAAAAGCGAGGAAAACGGCTACGCATGCATGCAACTCCCGGCATCCCGGAACATATATAATGTATGACTTCTATCCGCCCGACCCGTATGAAACCTCATACACAACGCATGGCCTTCCTTGCCATAGCGGTCTGCATCTGCCTCATCGGAGGCGTTGCAGCCCAGCAAGGAGGAGCGAGCAACACCACTGCGTCGCCGAATGCGACGACGCCTGCAGGCGGGGTGAATGCCTCAGACCTCACCAACGCGGATGCCCCGCAGGCAGTTAAATTCACAAACAACACAACGGTAACAACTTTTGGAAACGTCTCCGGATTCACCCCGGAGGTGAGCCTGGAGCTCGTAGTGAATAACTTCACCACCGCGCCGATGATGGTTGTGGCAGCGCCGGGCGACGACTCCGGCCGTCTCTATGTCGTCGACCAGATCGGCGTGGTGAAGATCCTGGAGGCAGACGGATCCATCGCCGATGAACCGTTCCTGGATCTCCGGGATAACCTCGCAGACCTCGATCCGACCTATGACGAGCGCGGTCTGCTCTCTATAACGTTCCATCCTGATTTCCAGCAGAACGGCAAGGTCTACGCCTTCTACAGCGCGCCGCTGCGAGAAGGGGCGCCGGATGGCTGGAGTTGCACAAACCACATCTCGGAGTTCACCGTCGATGAGGGCAATCCAGATGCGGTGAACCTATCCTCCGAGAAGATCCTGATGTACATCGATAAGTCGTATGAGAACCACAACGGGGGCATTCTCACCTTTTCTCCCGCCGATGGTTACCTCTACATATCGATCGGTGATATCGGGAAAGGGAACGATGTCGGCGATGCACACAACCCCTTGATCGGCAACGCCCAGGATCTCACGGAGATCTACGGCAAGGTTCTCAGGATCGATGTCAGCGGTGGGAACCAGACTCCCATGGAAACCCCGCCGGCAGTCAACGAGACCGGGGTGACCGAGGACTTCCGTGGATACTTCCAACCGACAAACCCCACATGGACAACCACCGAAGGCCGGTTCTACAGCGTACCAGAAGATAACCCCTTCGCCACCGAGAAACCGCCTATCCTCGACACCTACGCCTACGAAGAGATTCCTCCCGAGATCTACGCCTATGGATTCCGGAATCCAGCCTTCATGTCATTTGATTCAGGAGGCAAAAACGCGCTCCTCATATCGATGGCAGGCCAGGATCTCTTTGAATCGGTGCTGGATATAGTAAAGGGCGGGAACTACGGCTGGAACATCCGTGAAGGCACACACTGCTTCGACGCGAACAACTCGCTGACGCCACCGGAGACCTGCAATGCGACCGGATACCAGGGCGAGCCCCTGATAGGCCCCGTCGTCGAGTACGGGCATGACGTCGGCAACGTGATCGTCGGCGGCGAGGTCTACCGCGGAACGGAGCTCCCGGACTTCACCGGGAAGTACGTCTTCGGCTCATGGAGCTCACCCGACAACTACGTGACGCCAAACGGTATACTCTTTGTGGCCACACCCCCGGACGATTGGGAGAGCAAGATCCCCTCCACGGCAGAGGATCTCACACGGGATGACAACGCTATGTGGACCCTTCAGGAGCTGAAGGTCATCGGCGCTCCTGGCCAGGAAGACGGGCGTCTGGACCAGTTCGTCCGCTCGATCAACCGGGACAACGATAACGAGATCTACCTGCTGACCAACACCGTCGGCGGCCCGAACTCGTCAACACAGACGGGCAGCCTCTGGAAGTTCGTGCCGTCTCAGAATGCAGCGGCCGGAAATGCGACAACCACAGCTGGAGAGGGAGCCACCCCCTCCTCCACCTCTGCCGAGACGCCGGACCGTGGCAGGATAAGCCAGATCTGGGGTCTCTTCCAGCCGCCCGCACAGAGCTGGACCCTTCGGGAACTCCTCCAGCAGACCGAGACAGCCATCCCCTTCGAGGAGACACCCGCCTACGGCAGGTTCACGACCTTCATCGAGCTCCTCCAGGCAACCGGGACGGATCAGATCCTGGATGAGCAGGGGCCATGCACCGTCTTTGCCCCGACTGATGGGGCGTTCGCAGAGGATCTCCCCGACGGGCTGAGTGTCCTGCCCGGGACGGTAAACCGCACCGCGATCGCCCTGAATCATATCGTATCGGGATTGCATACCACGGACACCCTCAGGAACACGACCACGCTCGTCACCCTCGCGGGGGGTGACCTCACCGTGAACTCAACAAAAGATGAGATTCGGATCGGCAACGCCACGATCATCATCCCCGATCTCGTCGTCAAGAACGGGGCTCTCCAGGGTATCGACCGGGTGCTGCTCCCGGCCGGCGCGGATGGGGCATCCGACCTCTCCTGACCGCACCATAAGACCCCTCAGGGTGCGACTGCCGGCGCGGGATGAACATTTACCCGGCAAAACCGCATGGTTCTGTAGATTCCAGTGGTTATCATCTCTTGATGGCGAGCGCATTATCGCAAGCCCTGTTGTTCTTCCGTGAGCC
>JAAZIF010000373.1 GCA_012510335.1 Methanomicrobiales archaeon
ATATTGTCCAACGCCAATAGATTTAGGATCAATTTTTACAAGCTCTGCGAGCGGATCCATCAGTCGTCGCCCTATTGAAACTGCTCCTCTAACAGTAACATCAAAATCAGGAAACTCTTCACGCGCAGTTTTACTGGCGCTATATACAGAAGCACCATCTTCACTAACAACAAAAACCTGGATATTCTGCTTAAAATGAATTTTTCGTATGAAGGCTTCTGTTTCTCTTGAAGCAGTACCATTTCCAATAGCTATAACTTCAGTTTTATATGCTTCAACAAGAGTTTCAATTTTACGAACTGCTTGTTTTAAATCTTTCTGGGGCGGATGAGGATAAATTGTTTCATTATGTAATAGCTGCCCTTGAGCATCAAGACATACCACTTTGCAACCGGTACGAAAACCGGGATCAATAGCCATAACTCTTTTTTGTCCTAAGGGTGGAGCCAACAACAATTGGCGTAAATTTGTAGCAAATACCTTTATTGCTTCCATCTCTGCAATAGTACGACTGGCAGCTGCCACCTCATTTTCAATTGAAGGAGCAAGCAAACGTTTATAGCTATCCTCCAAAGCATATTTCACTTCATCAGATAAACTGTTGCGCCCCTTTACAAATAAAGGGATTAAGCGTTGTAATGCAATTTCATTATCAGGTGCTATTGATACTTTTAAAAAACCTTCCTTCTCTCCTCTTCTTATAGCCAATAAACGATGAGAACGACATTTACGAAGAGGCTCATTATATTCAAAATAATCAAGATATTTTATTGCCTCAGCTTCCTTACTCTTAACAACACGCGAGCTAATCACTGCGTCATGCTCAAAAAGTTGCCTTATAACATTGCGTGCTTTCAGATCCTCGCTGATCCATTCGGCAATAATATCTCGTGCACCTTGCAATGCTGTATCAATATCAGGTACTTCATCATTTAAATAAGGAAAAACTATATCTTCCAATTGCTTGTTATCCTGTTTGAAAATAATTTCGGCCAAGGGCTCCAAGCCCTTTTCACGTGCCACAACAGCACGTGTTTTTCTCTTTGGCTTATATGGTAAATAAAGATCCTCTAATTCATTGGCATCCCACGAATTTTCGATTTTCTCACGTAGTTCATCAGTTAATTCACCAAGCTTTTCTATAGTGGTTAAAATTGTTTCTCGGCGACTGTTAATGTCTTGAAGTTGCTGATAACGATTTTTAATGTCTCCAATTATCACCTCATCAAGTCCACCGGTCATTTCTTTTCTGTAACGGCTGATAAAAGGAATGGTTGAACCTTCATCAAACAATAATAAAGTATTAGTTACCTGCTTTAAAGGAATATTAAATTCTGATGAAATAATTTTTGAATACATTTATGACTTTTTTGCGGGCGAACATGGCAGGGCTGGGATATTATAGAACCGATTCTTGGTTATCCGTGCTAGATCGCACCTTTTTGTTGATCACGCTAGGAGGCATCTTGTTGGGGTTTATACCAACTTGGCATATAAACATTTGGGACTTTATCATTTTTCAGATTGTTTCCAATACTTTGGTGTGCTTGGTGGTAGTC
>JAAZIF010000282.1 GCA_012510335.1 Methanomicrobiales archaeon
GGCATGCGGGTTCACGATCGCGGTGAGCCGGAGATAGTCGAGCAGCCGCTTCTTTGCGGCGAGTGTGCTCTTAAACTCGATCTCAAGCCGTGTTCCGTGCGTCCGGTCCCACTCGATCTCTGTGTGGCTGACTACCTCGGGTTCGTTTGTCTCGGTTCTTATCATCAGCTCGTACCGGTGAGCCTTCTCGCGCGCCCCCGTCCGTGATATGACCAGCGCCGGGGTGCCGGTCGTGAGCTGCGCATAGAGCACCGCCGCCGATATCCCTATGCCCTGTTGCCCCCGGCTCTGCCGGATCTGGTGGAACCTTGAACCGTAGAGGAGTTTTCCAAAGACGAAGGGGATGTTCTCGGGCACGATCCCCGGGCCGTTGTCCTCGACGGTTATACGGTAGACATCGCCCCCGACCCTCCTTGCGCTGACGAGTATATCGGGCAGAACCTCCGCCTCCTCGCAGGCATCGAGCGCGTTGTCCACGGCCTCCTTAATGGTTGTGATGATGCCCCGCGTCGGGGAGTCAAAACCGAGAAGATGTTTGTTCTTCTCGAAGAACTCCGCGACGCTTATGCTCCGCTGCTCCCTCGCGAGATCCTCAGCGATCGCCATGCCGCGCAACCTCAGCGATTGCGTCATCAAGGTTTATCTCACGCTGCTCGCCGGTCTCGAGGTTCCTGAGGGTCACCGTGCCGGCATCGACCTCGCGCCTCCCGAGCACAACAGCAAAGTCCGCAGTCTTTGCGGCGTGGGCGATCTGGGCTCCCATCCCGCGCTGCATCAGGTCGACCTCGGTCCTGAACCCGGCGCCCCGGAATGCCCGGGCAGCCTCGAGCGCCCTTTCCCGTGCCTCGGGCGTGCAGACGACGCCGACGATTGTCCCGGAGTCGAGCGGGAAATCCCCGATCGAGACCATGACCCGGTCAAACCCTATGGCAAACCCGCATGAGGCCACGTCATCACCGCCGAAGAGGTGGGCGAGCCTGTAGGCCCCGCCGCCTATGATCTGGTTCTCGGCGCCGAGGTTCTGCGCGAACCCCTCAAAGACCATGCCGGTGTAGTAGTCAAGCCCCCGGGCGATGCCGAAGTCGGGCAGGTAATCGATCCCCTGCGCATCGAGGAGCGCGAACGTATCCTCGATCCGCGCGCGCTCCGGCACATCGCCTGCGATCTCAAAGATCTCCTCGATGGTCCGGCACCCCGAGAGCGCAGCGAGGGGATCACTGAGATGGCCGTGATCCAGCTCATCGAGCGCCGCCTCAAGAGCGCCCTGATCCCTTTTGTCCAGGCAGGCCATGATCGCCCGCTGGCCTTCCGGGGATAGATCGGTGAGGAGATGCTTCATTGGCGCGAGGTGGCCGACATGGAGGTCGAACGTGACCCCGCTTGAGTTGAGCACCTCATCGGCGAGCATGATCACCTCGGCGTCGGCGCTCGCCGTATCAGCACCTATGAGCTCGATGCCGAACTGCCAGAACTGCCGGTAACGGCCTTTCTGGGGCCGCTCGTAGCGGAAACAGTCAGCGACGTAACACCAGCGGATCGGTTTTGGGAGGACTTTGCCTTCGTTTACGTACATCCGGAGCACCGCCGCCGTCACTTCGGGCCGGAGCGTCATCTGCCGGCCTCCCTTGTCCTCGAATGTGTACATCTCCTGTATGATCCCCTCGCCCGACTTCATCGTGAAGAGTTCGAGGTGCTCAAAATCAGGTGTGCAGACCTCCCGGTATCCCCACCGCCGGGCAGCCTCAAGCATCCGCTGCTCGATCAGCCGCCGCCGTTCCATCTCGTCGGGTAAAAAATCCCTTGTTCCCCGTGGTCTCTGAAGCATTCAGTATTTCTCCCTGATCATGGTCTCTTGCGAGAACTCTTATCTTTTGTGCGCTCCACACTCCCGAGGAGACGCTGAATCGTGTCTTCAGTGTGCCAGACGCGCTCCCGCTCGACCCGGCCCTGGAGGTAGAGCGCCAGGAGGATCAGGCCGAGGCCTAGGAGAACCCAGTCTTCAGTCATGCTGGTGATGAAGCAGCCGAGCAGGGCGAGCGCCGTGTACATGATGCCACTGTAGGCCGCCTTCCGGTATCCAGGAAGCCCCGTCCGGGAGAAGATCCGCAGGTCACGGAGCCAGAGAAACGCGGTGACGGCGACGCCGAACCCTGCGATATATGTGAGGTACATAATATGAAGTAATATTATACCTCTCCCTCCTATTTTTGTTATCAGGTTATGCTACCGAATGCCACCATCAGGAAGATCCTCAGGATGTACTGCAGCGGCGAGATATCCGAGGACGAGGCGGCGGCCTCCATCGAGGGGCTCCGCATCGATATGATCGATGATATGGCCCGGATCGATACCGGGCGGAGCGTGCGCTGCGGCATGCCCGAGGTGGTGCTCGCCGAGGGGAAGGAGCCCGGGATATTTGCCCGGATCATGCTCGCGCAGGTGAAGGCATCCAGCCGGTGCATCGCAACGAGGGTCTCGCCGGAGCATATCGAGGCTCTGCGTTATATCCTGCCCCCGGATGTGCAGATGGAGCACCGGGAGGCGGCGCGGGGCATCATCCTCTCGACGGGAGAGAGATCGAAACCTCATGGGGGGATCGTCGCCATACTCACCGCCGGGACTTCAGATATCCCTGTCGCAGAGGAGGCGAGGCTGATCGCTGAGGAGATGGGGTGCGTCGTCAGGACAGCATACGACGTCGGGGTTGCCGGCATCCACCGCCTCTTCCCGGCGCTGAGAGACCTCCTGCCGGCGGATGTCTTCGTCGTTGCCGCCGGGCGGGAGGGGACGCTCCCTGCCATCGTCGCGGGCCTTGTCGACAGGCCCGTGATCGGCGTCCCGGTAAGCACGGGCTACGGCTACATGGGAGCCGGCGAGGCGGCGCTTGCGAGCATGCTCCAGGCATGCTCGGTGCTTGCGGTCGTGAATATCGACGCCGGGTTCACGGCGGGAGCGTTTGCAGCGCAGGTCGCGCACGGGGGCCGGCGGGAATGAGCCGGGGATTTTACATAGGGCGGTTTCAGCCCTACCACAACGGCCACCAGGCGGTCCTTGAGCGGATCGCATGCTCCTCCGACGAGATAGTCATCGGGGTCGGGAGCGCCCAGTTCTCCCATACCGTGGCAAACCCCTTCACGGCGGGAGAGAGGGTGCTTATGCTCACACGGTCGCTTGAGGATCTCGGGTGCCCGTTCTACGTCATCCCCATCGAGGACGTCCAGAGAAACGCCCTCTGGGTCGCCCACGTCCGGTCGATGACGCCGCCGTTTGATACCATCTACTCAAGCAACCCCCTCGTCATGCAACTCTTCAGCGAGGCGGGCATGGACGTCCTGTCGCCGGATATGTACGAGCGGCATACGCACTCCGGCACCGAGATCAGGAGGCGGATGCTCGACGGTGAGCCCTGGGAACACCTTGTCCCCACCGCCGTCGTGGACGTCATCAACGAGATCTGCGGCGTGGAGCGCCTGCAGCGGATCGCGGGGAGCGACTGACGGAATCCTTGATGTGGATTGCCGTCACAGAGAGATCAGGTGGACAACTCATGTTCAGGCAACTGCGAGACCTCTTCCGGCGAACAGAACCCCGGAAAGAAGGGCTGAGACTCTCCTTTGAAGACCTCCCGGGCTGGCTGGATGACCGCGGCGAGGATATACAGAGCAGCCTCTCCAGTGAGACGGCCCCCTCAATGGAGGCCATCCGCGGTGCCCTCGATCGACTCGGGGGTGTGATCGACCGCATGGAGGAGGCGGAGGAGGCAGAGAAGGTCCACCCCCGACTCCGGGATATATCAAAGAAAGCGCTCCCCCAGTTCACGAAGTCCATGACCCAGATCCTCTCCCGCGAGCCTTCCGGCGACCCGGAGGCCTTCTACGCCACCGCTGCCGATATACTGAAGAGCGCGCTCAAGACGGTGAAGGGCCAGGGCAAGTATCTCTCCTCCCTCTACCCGGGCGAGATGAAGGAGGTGCGCGCCGCCCTCAAGGATCTCGGGAGGGAGATAAACGCCATGACCGGGGCGGTCGCCCGTGCGCGAGGAGAACTGCAACAGGTGGAGGATCTCCGCGAGATGCATGAATCCCTCAACCGGATCAGGGAGGAGCATGCCGCCGCGTCCGTCCAGGCCCGGGGTCACTCAAAAGCGCTTGAGGAGATGGATGGAGATATCCAGAAGACCGCAAAAGACCTCACCGCGCTAAGGCTGCGCCCTGATCACGCTCATGGGGAGGAGATCCAGGAGAGGATCCGCGAGCTCGATGTCCGGGATGAGGAGGTCAGGCGACAGGCCGCATCCATCCGGACCACTGCCATCCACGTCTTCCGGAAGGCGGAGAGGGTGGCAACGAGGGCCGGGGAGACTGCGACGGCCGCCGGCTTCGACCAGGTTCTCGATGCATACACTCCCGATGGTGATGCGGATACCCTCATCGGTCTGATCGAGTCGATGATGCCGGCAACCCTCGCCCTCATCCGGCAGGGGGATCTCGCCCTCAAGAACCAGGAAGAGATCGCGCTCTTCTCAGACCCTGATACCCTTCCCTCCAGCATAAGAGAGACCCTGTACCAGAGACGCGAGATCGAGGAGCAGTGCGCGGCGCTCCGGGAGGCCCATGCCGCGCTCCCCGTCGTGATCGAGGAGGAGCGACTCATCGCCCGGCTCTCCGGACTCGAGAAGGAGCGCGAGGCAAAGGCTGCCATGCTGGACCGGGCCTATAATCAGCAGGAGATCCTCGCGTCCTCATACGCAGAGGAGAGAGAGAGGCTCCGGCCCGGTGTGGGCGCTCTTGCGGGAGAGGATGTGGAGGTCAGCGTCCCCGATCTCGCGCCCCCATGAGCGAACCCTGTTTATGCTCTGCATACAGATATCTTTAGGAACTGATGAAGACAGACACAATACCCGGATCTAAATCCCGAATCTGGATGGCGGTTCCCGCGGTCTCGTTTGGTGGGATAGGAGCTGGACTGCTGCTCTTCTCGGTCGGCTTCGAACAGGCCGCCTGGGCGGGCATCGCAGGATGCGTGATCGCATCGTTCATCCTCTTCTACCAGGCATACAACAAACCGCGGAAGGATATCGTCTCGCTCTTTGTGCCGCTTTACGCGGTTATCATATTCATCGTGCCAAACGAGATCAGTACAGGAATGATCGTGCAGACGTTCTACGCGGCGACGATCACACTCCTTGCGGTCAGGGTAGAGAAATTGTTTAATGCGCCTAAATCAGAGAAGAGAACAATGATACAGATGTTGAATGACTATATCGACCGGATCGAGCCGCTCCTCTCCGCGATCGATGAGGAGACCGGGCATGCGATCGCGCAGTCCCTGTTGACGTACAGGTTCGGGCTATACCGGAACGCGGCAGCAAAATGCACGGAGACGCTTGAACGGCTGAAGGCGGCCGCGCCGCTCCCCACACGTGTGCTTGAGGACGCGCTGCTTATACTCCGGGAGCGCGCAGGAGATCTTGCGGTCTCCCGGACGACGGAGAACCCGGAGCATGCCTTCACCGGGGAAGACTTCGAGTATCTCGCCATACGCCTGAGACCCGAAGAGGTCGAGATCCCCGCGACACTAGACTTTGACAACGCCCTGATCCTCCTCTACGCCGTCGGGATCGAGACATCCCCCGATGACGAGCAGCCGCTGGAAGAGCATCAGCGTTTCATCATCCAGATCCTGGAGTCCTATAAAGATAAGATAACCTCATGACAGGATTGACCGAGGGCAACCTCTTTCGAGGTCTTGTAACCATAGCGGCGCCGATCGTCGTCGGGAACGTGCTGCAGAGCGGTCTTGAGCTGGTCGACCTCTTCTTCGTCGGCCGGCTGGGATCAGAGGCGATAGCGGGTGTTGCCATGGGTAGCTCCATCATCATGGTCCTCATGACGGTCATAGTTGGCATAGTCACCGCAAACACCGCCTTCGTCTCGCGCCACTACGGGGCGAAGGACACCGATATGGTGGCGAAGGGGGTCTGGCACACCCTCGTCCTCGGGCTTTTATTCTCGTTCGTCCTCAGCATAGTGGGCATCCTCTACTCCGAGGATATGCTCCTCTTCCTCGGCGCCGAGCCGGTGGTCGCAGCCTACGGGGCCGCCTACCTGGTGGTTCTCTTTGCCGGCATCGCGACGCTGGTCGAGCTCTGGGTGATCAACTCGTCGTTCCAGAGCTGCGGTGACGCCGTGACGCCGATGCTCCTCGTGGTTCTTGCAAATATCCTGAACATCGTCCTCGACCCGCTCCTGATCTTCGGCTACTGGATCTTCCCCGTCTGCGGTGTCGCCGGGGCTGCATACGCCACGATCATATCCCGGAGCGTGGCGTTCACGATAGCGTTTGCCCTGCTCCTCTCAGGGCGGACGCCGATCCCCTTCTCTCTCCGGACGAAGTTTGAGTTCGGGCTCGCGTGGAGGCTCGTCCGCATCGCCGTCCCGAACTCTGTTCAGTCAGGGCTCCGGAACGTGACGTTCCTTGCCATGATGGCGATCGTGGCAGTATTCGGCACCGCGGCGCTCTCTGCCTATGGAATCGTGGGGAGGCTTGAGACGGTCGCGATCATGCCGGTCCTCGGGGTCGCTACCGCTACCGCCGTGGTCGTCGGGCAGAACCTCGGCGCGGAGAAGCCCGAGCGGGCGGAGGCGGGGGTGAAGCTCTCCGCGCTCATGAATGGGGGGTTCATGGCGGTGATGGGAGCGATATTCTATATCGCCGCACCCGCGATCGTCGAGATATTCGACCCAAGCGGCGCGAGCACGGCGATCGGCGTCTCGTACATGCGGACCGTCGCACCGTTCTATGTCGCCATGGCCGTCGCGATCATACTCGCGTTCGCGCTCAACGGAGCGGGGGATACAAAGAAACCTATGTACGCCACGCTCTTCTCCATGGTCCTCATCCAGATACCGCTCGCCTATATCCTCCCCGATCTCCTCGGGATCGGGATCGAAGGGGTCTGGCTTGCTGTGATCTGCGGGATCACCCTCCAGCTCGGCATGCTCTTTACGCTGTACCGGCGCGGGAGCTGGAAGATGGCGACGATATAGGGGAGAGTTCTCCCCTTACAGCGCGCCTATCTCCCCGACGACAAATGTAGGCCACCTTTGAGACATCGCTGATATCGATGTTGCCGTCGCTCGTGACGTCACCCCGGAGCATGACGGTGATGTAGCCGGGCCGGGGGGTGGCGCCACCCCGGCGATAACATTTCCGGCTGGCGGATGCTCCTACAAGCCTCCCCCCATATCTGCTCCGGCGTGCGCCCACGGACAGAAAATCGGTTAAGGAGACCTTTAGAATATGCCGCCGGCCCCAAAAGCCCACGAAAAAAATCAGAGCGAGTCCAGGCTGATCCCGGAGAACTCATCGGCGAACGCGTTGACGTCCTTGACACCGAACGCGGTCTGGACCTGGGCGAGCTCGAGGTCGCGCGCCGCGTCACACATATAGTCGAGGATATCGATCGAGAGTTCCTTCTTCTGTCTGGACTTGCGGAGCTGATCCACGAGGAATGTCATCCTCTCGGGGGACTCCATCCGGAGTTTGGCGAGGCTCATGACGCACATGTAGATCCGGGTCAGGTTCCTGTCCGTTCCGGTGATGGTGTCAAAAAAGTTCCGGAGAACCTGCGCCTGGTAGACCTCGCCGCTCATATTGATCGAGTATCTCGCAGCCTTATATAAAACCCTGCCGGTTTATTCCTCCCGCCGTGAAACCTCACTTCCTGACGCTCACGATCTTGATGATGTCGCCGCTCTTCAGCTCGAGGGTATCCTTGATCCGCATACCGCTCCTCGCATCTATGGCGTAGAGGAACCCCTCACCGATATCGGTGTGGATCTGGTAGGCGAGGTCGCGTGGTGTCGAACCACGCTTCATGAGGAGCGCGTCGGGGAGCACCCTGCCCTTGCTGTCGGCGAGTTTGCTCTCGTCCTCGACGGGGTATACGACTATCATATCGAGGAGGTCAAAGACCGCAGAATCGAGTGCTTTCTGGATTCCGGTACCGTCAAACGCCTGCATGAAGTCTGCGACCTTCTGGAGGCCTGCCTTCTGCGCCGGGTTGAGGCTAGCGCCGGGGTTGACCTCAAGCACTGGATCGCCGGGGCGGTAGGTGATGAACTTCCCTTCAGCGGCCATGCGGAGAGCAAGTTCGCCGGCAGCGCTTGCAAATATGACGCCGTGTCCTTTGAGTCGGTCAAGGCACTTTTCCGGCGCCTGGTCAGCCTTGTTCCCGACGATAAGCATCGGTTTGCTGCGCACCATCGCCTCCCGGCAGAACCGGATCAGATCCTCCTCGCCGGCGGTGCGGAGGTCAACCCCGGCCGCATCGGCGGCATCGCGGACGTTTTCAAGTGTCACGCCGAGGCCGGCGAAGACATCGGCCACCGCCGCCGCAAGAGAGAACTCTCTCGCCTGGGCCTGCCTCTGGAGCTTCGCCCAGTGCCGCGAGAGGATGCCATACATCCACATCGAGAACTCATACTGGAGGAACTCGATATCCTTCACGGGGTCACGCGACCCTATATCGATCGGGTTTCCCTCGGCGTCCGTCGCCCCGCTCGCGTCGACGACCTGGAGGATAGCGTCCGCCTGCCTGAGGTTGTCGAGGAACTGGTTCCCAAGCCCCCTCCCCATGTGGGCCTCGGGGACGAGGCCCGCGACGTCGATCAGACCGATGGGGATGAACCGGACCCCGCCCCGGCAGTTCCCGCACAATACCCCCATCTCCTGACAGGGGCAGGCGGCCCTTATGTACGCAACACCGTGGTTGGCATCGATTGTTGTAAACGGGTAGCTCGCGATCTCTGCCGGGGCCAGGGTCGCCGCCCTGAAGAGGGTTGATTTCCCGGAGTTAGGTTTTCCTGCAATGGCCAGTGTGATCATGGAGAACTCCTGGTGGCAGCGCACCGTGCGGCTCTGGAGTAGTATTGGGTCATGCACCATTTATCATCTTCTTTCCTGGCGCGGGATTCAATTAGGAGTGAGAGCAATATAGTTGCATGGCCTTCGTAACCAGAAATACTTACTACTTCGATGCCCCCGGCGCGGGGAATACCCCCGATGCCGCCCGGTTCGCCGTCGAGCGGGCCCGGGATCTCGGCATCAAGACAATTGTGGTCGCAAGCACAAGCGGCCGGACGGCGCTTGCCTTCCTGGATGCCATGAAAGGGACGGATATTGAGCTGGTAGTCGTCACCCACGTGATCGGCTTCTCAAAACCCGGCGAGTGGGAGTTTGAGGAAGAGGCGGCAATGACCCTCCGGGCGGCGGGGGCGAAGATCGTCACCGGCACGCACGCCCTCTCGGGGCTTGAGCGTGCGATCACCCGCTCGCCGAGGCTCGGCGGCAGCTCCCGGACCGAGGCCATCGCTGAGGCGCTCCGGCGCGTCGTCGCGATAGGCCTGAAGGTCGCGGTGGAGTGTACCCTCATCGCGGCGGACCAGGGTGCGATCGGCGTCGATGAAGAGGTGGTCGCGGCGGGTGGCACCGCAACCGGTGCAGATACCGTCTGTGTCATCCGGCCGGCGCATACCGCATCGTTCTTTGACCTCCAGGTGCGCGAGATCGTCGCCATGCCGAGGGA
>JAAZIF010000283.1 GCA_012510335.1 Methanomicrobiales archaeon
CCGATGACGATCCTTACCCTCGGACCGGCCGGGACGTTCAGCCACGAACTCGCTGCGCGCCTCTACGGCGGCGATATCAGGTTCCTGCCGACAATCCGCGCCATAATCGAGCGCGTGGCAGGGGGCTCTGCCGACGGCCTCGTACCGATCGAGAACTCGGAGGCCGGCGGCGTGGGTGAGACACTCCAGGGGCTTATTGAGTTTGGCGTCTCCATCACGGGAGAGGCCTACATGCCGGTCCGGCACCACCTCGCAGCCCGGGAGAAGCCCGAATACCTCCTGGTCATATACGCCCACCCGCAGACGCACGAGCAGTGCTCCATCCTCCTCGACAGCCTCGGTGTGGAGGTCGTGCATACCAGCAGCAACGCTGCAAGCGCCATGGCGATGCAGAGAGAGAGGGGTGCCGGCGCGGTCGTCCCTGAGATGGCAGCGACTATCTACGGCCTTCCCATAGTTCTTCGCGATATCCAGAACAGCAAGGAGAACATCACCCGGTTCGTTGAGATATCAGCCACCCCCCGAGGGGACGAGGGAAGTACTAAGTGTAGCCTCCTCGTGGATCCGGAGATCGACCGGGTTGGGCTTCTCGCCGATATCCTCGGGATTTTCGCCCGTCGCGGGATTAACCTCACCAGGATCGAGTCGCGCCCATCCAGGCGCGGGATCGGCAGGTATGTATTCTTCATCGACCTCGAGATCTCTGAGGGGTGGCGGGAGGCGGAGGAGGAACTCAAGATGATGACTGTCGTCAGGAAACTCGGGTGCTACGCCCGCATGGAGGTGCCGGACGTATGATCACAAGGGTTTCCGGGATCGGACCGGTGGATGCGGTATTTGAAGCGCCCCCCTCCAAGAGCTACACCCACCGGGCCCTGATCGCCGCGGCGCTCGCCTCCGGGAGATCGCGTATAACAGCGCCGCTCCGCGCCGCCGATACGGAACTGACTGCACAGGGGTTTGAGAGCCTCGGGGTACCGATCGAGTGGCGGGCGGATGAGATCACGGTCACCGGGTGCGGCGGGGTCTTACCGGCGCAGGATGAGGTCACGATCGACTGCGGGAACTCAGGAACGACGCTTCGAATGCTCACATCGGTGGCGCTCCTCTCCAGGCATCCGGTGGTGCTCACCGGGAGCGCGCGGATGCTCGAGAGGCCGATAGGCTCCCTCGCCAGTGCCCTGCAGACCCTCGGCGGCGAAGTCGCGTTTGCCGGCCGGCAGGGCTTTCCCCCCATCCGGATCACAGGGCAGCTCAGGGGCGGGAAGGCAGAGATCGATGGGAGCGTGAGCAGCCAGTTCATATCCTCCATCCTTATGGCGGCGCCCTATGCGGGCGAGGACGTTGAGCTCACCCTCCCGGCTCCCCCGGCCTCCCGGTCATACATCGATGTGACCGCGGACGTCATGTTCCGGTTCGGTGCCCGGCTTGAGCGCCGTGGCTACGACTGGTTCAGGGTGAAGAGCGGTGCGGCCTACCGGGGGAGGGATTACAGGATCGAGGGCGACTATTCCTCGGCGTCCTACCTCTTTGCGGTGGCGGCCGTCTGCGGCGGGAGAGTCTCGGTCAGGGGCTTAAACCCGGCATCGGTCCAGGGAGACCGCCGGTTCATTGAGGCCCTTGAGATGATGGGTTGCCGGGTGACCGCCGGCGCCGATGCGGTGACGGTGGAGCGGACGGGCGATCTCTCCGGGATCGATATAGATATGTCCTCGTCCCCCGATACCGTCCAGACGCTCGCCGTGGTGGCGGCGACGGCGGCCTCACCGACGACGATCACGGGGATAGCACACCTGCAGTACAAGGAGAGCGACCGCGCCGGGGTGACTGCCGGGATCCTCCAGAGGATGGGGGCGGGTGTCCAGGTCACCGACGACTCCCTCACGGTCACGCCCGCCCCCCTCCACGGCGTGCTCGTCGACCCGCACGACGACCACCGGACGGCGATGGCGTTTGCTGTGCTCGGGCTCGCGGTCGGGGGCATGGCGATCCGTGACCCCGGGTGCGTGGAGAAGTCTTTTCCCGGGTTCTGGGAAGCGCTCTACGGGCAGGGACTGTTATGAAGATCGTCCTTATAGGGTTTAGAGGGACCGGAAAGACGTCGGTCGGGCGGATCCTCTCTGAACGGCTGCAGGTGCCCTTCCATGACACCGACGATCTGATCGAGCGCCGGGCCGGTATGCCGATCCCTGATATATTCCGGCTACACGGGGAGGTACGCTTCCGGGCACTCGAGAGGGAGGTGATCGAGTCGCTTCGCGATGCCAGGGGGGTGATCAGCACCGGCGGCGGTGCGGTATGCGACCCGGCAAAC
>JAAZIF010000284.1 GCA_012510335.1 Methanomicrobiales archaeon
CCGGTCGGTGTCATCGACCCGTTTGTCAGGGGGTTTACCGCCGGAACGGCGGCATACGACCCGGAGGTGAACGTCACGGTTCTCTACGTCGGCGAAGACTTTGAGGGGTTCGGCATGCCGGAGCGCGCGGGTGAACTCGCCCGGGATCTCCGGAGCGGGGGTACCGACGTCATACTGATGATAGCCGGCGCTTCAAGTACCGGGATCGTGGATGTCGCCCGAAGGACAGGGGATATCTACCTTATAGGCTCAGATACTGACCAGTCCTACCTCGCCCCGAACCTCATCATCGCGTCGGTGACAAAGAAGATCGATGCGTTCGTCTACCATGCCATTGAGGATGAGATCCAGGATCGATTCATGCCGGGTCAGGAGGTCGGGACGCTCGGTAACGGCGGTACCGGTCTCTTCATCTCCCCGCGCTTTGAAGAGTACGCGTGGGTTGTTACCGACTGGAAAGAGCGGGCAGTCGCCGCGGAAGAGGACTACCTGAGGACAACAGCGCTGTGACCCCGACATAATTGCGTGCGGTCCTGATCAAATCATCCCTGCCTGGATATCGGGTACCTCAACGGCCCCGGTCGAAGCGGGAGGGGTGATCCCGGACCGGCTCAGCCAACCGCGAGCGCAGGAGCGCCCCCTTGGACCTCTCCCGGCTACAATCCCATCCCTACCCTGACCGCGCATCCAATCCAGCTGGATTTATCCTCAAATAGCCAGAACCCTCCTTATGGCATCCGGTTCGTCAGTCAGCGTTAGATCACCGTGGCGGCAGGTGATCGCCGGCCTCTTCGTGCTCACAATAATCATCCTCATACCCGTAGCCCTCTCCTCTTCCCAGCACCCGGCGCCCGTTCATGTCAGGATCCTCGCGGTCAACGACTTCCACGGACAACTGCCCGGCACGAAAAGCCTCAACGGCGAACCGGCCGGCGGTGCGCCGGTGCTTGCATCATACCTCACATCGGCGACCGATCGGACGAACACGTTCATCGCGCTGCCCGGGGATGTTGTCGGCGCATCACCGCCGGAGTCCGGGCTCCTGCTGGACGAACCCACCCTGCTATTCTGGAATAGTCTGGCAGACGACTACACAACTATCGCAACCTTCGGCAACCACGAGTTTGACCGTGGCACGGACGAGCTTCTCCGAATGATCGGCGGCGGGAACGGCGCGACGACCATCTCCCACCTGGTAGACCCCTACCCGGGCGCGGCTATGGAGTATATATCCTCAAACGTTGTCTGGGAGATAAACGATACGCCAATCGCCGCCCCCTACACGATCCGGGATCTCGATGGCGTGCAGATCGCGTTCATCGGCGCCGTTACGATCGGGACACCCTCCATCCAGAGACCGGCAAACATAGAGGGCCTCGTCTTCAAGGACGAGATCGAGTCGGTCAACCGGTATATCCCAGAGATCCAGGAGAAGGGGGTGCATGCGATCGTCATCCTCCTCCATGAAGGGGGCTCGCAGGAGGCCTACGACGGTCCTACCCGGAGTGGGTGCAGCGTGACGGGCAGGGTTGCCGGTATCGTCGCCGGGCTCGACCCGGATGTGGATGTCGTTTTATCGGCCCACACCCACGAGTTCACCAACGCCTATATGGAGAATGCCGGGGGGAATCAGGTGCTGGTGACCCAGGCACACAGCTACGGCAGGGCGTTTGCCGATATCGATCTCGTGATCGACCCCCTCACCGGCGATATCACCCATAAGACGGCAGAGATCGTCCCGGCGTATGCGGCCGGCATCAGTCCTGACCCCGGGGCCACCGCGCTCCTCAGGGCGGTCAGGGAGGTGGTCGAACCGATGACGGGCCGGATCGTTACAACCACGTCGTCTGGTATCACGGACCTGGCAAACGATGCCGGCGAATCCCTCCTAGGAAACCTTGTCGCCGACGGCCAGCGGGCGGCGATGCAGGCCGATGTCGCCTTCATCACAACCGGTTCACTCCGGGCGGATATACCGGAGGGGGACGTCACCTGGGGCGACCTCTATGCGGTGCAGCCGTTCTCCTCAAGCGTGCTCGCGATGATACTTACGGGAGAGCAGATCAGGGATGTGCTCGAGCAGCAGTGGGAGACCCCGTTGCCGCCCCATAACCTCGCCGTCTCGGGTCTATCGTATACGTTCGATGATAGGCGGCCTGCAGGAGATAGGGTTACGGAGATCCGGGTGGCCGGCACCCCCCTGGAACCGGATAAGAACTATACGGCTGCTATGGTCGATTTCCTTGCGACCGGCGGCGACGGGTATACCGTGTTCACGAAGGGATCGGACCCTGTCTATGGTCCGTTTGACGTCGATGCGCTGGTCACGTACATGGCCTCGCTCTCAAGCCCGGTCGATATGAAGCCGGAGGCGAGGATCATGCGGACCGCGTGATGGAGGGCCGGCTACCCGCCCCTCTTCGCCGGCGGCGTATAGGTCTTTAACATAAGCGAGAGCGAGACGACCGTCACCGACGAGAGAGCCATAGCGAGCGCCGCAAGCTCCGGCCGGAAGGTTATCCCGAAGGGGATATAGAGCACGCCGGCGGCGAGCGGGATGAGGGCCGAGTTGTAGGCGAATGCCCAGAAGAGGTTCTGCTTGATCCGGCTCATCACCTTCCGGGAGAGCTCGATCCCCGCGACGGCATCGACGAGGTCATCCCGGATGAGGACGATATCTGCGCTCTCGATCGCGACATCGGTCCCGCTCCCTATGGCGATCCCGACATCCGCCTGCGCGAGCGCCGGGGCGTCGTTGATCCCGTCCCCCACGAACGCCACGACCTCGCCGCGCTCCTGGAGGCTTCTGACCTCCCGGGCCTTATCCTCGGGGAGCACCCCCGCGTGGACATCCTCGATACCGATCTCCCGCGCGATGGCGTTCGCCGTCCGCTCGTTGTCGCCGGTGATCATCGTCACGGCAACCCCCATCCTCTTCAGGTCCGCGACGGCGCCCTTCGTCGTCGGTTTCAGTGTATCCGCGACGGCGACGATGCCGGCAAGCCTGTCGGAGGTGGCGATGAGGACCGCGGTCTTCCCCTTATCCTGGAGAGCGGCCATCTCCCGCTCTGCCTCCTCCGGGACGGTGACCCCGCGCTCCTCGATGAACGGCCGGTTTCCGATCAGGATCTCCTCCCCCTCCACCACGGCGCTCACTCCCCTGCCGCCGAAGGCCCGGAACCGCTCCGATGCCGGGACCGCCACACCGTCCCCCCCGGCCCGGCGCACGACCGCCGCCGCAAGGGGGTGTTCCGAGTTCTTCTCGACCGCCGCCGCGAGTGCGAGGATCCGGTCCTCCGGCATACCAAACGCGATGACGTCGGTGACGTCCGGCCTCCCCAGGGTGAGCGTCCCGGTCTTGTCGAAGACTACCGATGTGAGGCTCTCCGATATCTCAAGCGCCTCACCGTTCCTGATCAGCACACCGAGCTCGGCGCCCCGGCCTATCCCGACGGTCACGGCGGTCGGTGTGGCAAGCCCGAGTGCGCAGGGGCAGGCGACGACCAGGACCGATATCAGGACCGTGAGCGCAAATAGAAGCTCAGCGCCGAGAACCAGGTACCAGACCAGGAAGGCAGCGGTCGCTATCGTGAGGACGACCGGGATGAAGTAGGAGACCGCGACATCGGCTATCCGCTCCACCGGGGGCTTTGAGCCCTGGGCATCGCGGACGAGCCGGATGATCTGCGAAAGCACCATATCCTTCCCGATCTTCTCCGCCCGGATCTGGAGAGCCCCGTTCACGTTCAGGGTACCGCCGACGACCTCATCGCCCTCCCGCTTGCCGGCAGGGATGGGCTCACCCGTGATCATCGACTCATCGACCGAACTCTCGCCGCCGACAACCACGCCGTCCACCGGCACCTTCTCCCCGGGCCGGACAAGGAGGATGTCACCGACGACGACCTCCTCGATGGCGACCTCGACCTCCCCGCCATCCCGGATCACCGTCGCGGTACGGGGCCGGAGGCCTATGAGGTTCTTGATGGCGTCAGACGTCCTCCCCTTCGCCCGCGTCTCGAGGTAGCGGCCCAGCGTCAGGAACGAGGCGAGCATAACCGATGTATCGTAGAAGTTGAACGCCGGGGTGAGGACGATCTCAAACGTCCCGAGGAGGCTTGCTCCGTATGCTACGCCGATACCCATCGCGTACATGACGTCCATCGTCAGCGACCGGTTCCGGAGCGCGGCGGCGGCCGCCCTGAATATGGGGGCGCTGACGT
Organism: Methanomicrobiales archaeon; assembly: GCA_012510335.1. Lineage (GTDB taxonomy): Archaea > Halobacteriota > Methanomicrobia > Methanomicrobiales > Methanoculleaceae > Methanoculleus. The sequence goes on from JAAZIF010000284.1 coordinate 4,224, forward strand.
ATATGAAGAACGGCAGGGTTATGATGAGCATGACGAGGTTTATCGAGACCGGGAGGGCGGCTGCCCCCGGCATACCGAGGATCATGTAGAAGAAGAGCGGGATGCTCACCGCAAGCCCGATGGTGAACCGGCGGAACTTGTCCCGGAGATCCTCCTCGTGCATCCGGGCTTCTGTATCCTCGGAGACCTCCTCCGCGAGCCCGAGGTACTGGTAGCCGGCACCCTCGACGGTCGCCCGGATCTCGGGTATGGCGACGAGGTCGGGGTTGTATATGACGCGCGCGGTCTCGGTCGCGAGGTTGACCGTGGCCTCGCTGACCCCCTCGATGCCGGCGAGCGCGGTCTCGACCACCCTGGCGCATGATGCGCAGTGCATCCCGCCGACCCTGACGGTGACCTCGCCATGCACGACCGCGTAGCCGGCACCGCTGACCACCTGTTCGAGGTCCGCGAGGGTGGCCCTTTCCGGATCATACTCGACGGTGGCCGTCCCGGTCGCGAAGTTCACCCGGGCATCGTAGATGTCATCGCGGCCCTGGAAGGCACGTTCGAGGTTGAGGGCGCATGATGCGCAGTGCATCCCTGAGATCTTCAGTTCCGCTCTCCTCTTCTCATCAGGCATAATAGTATTCTCCAGCGCCTGCGGTTAAAATACCTGCTCTCTCGCGGCTCATCACCATCTAAAAATGTCTACGGTCGCCGAAATCCCGATTGGATGGGTTCTGGATTTTTATACATATTATTATATACTATTGGTGGTGTTATAGCGCTCTGATCTTGAGGTGATTGTGATGCAGAGAAGTCCAACCGGGGAATCACAGCATGATATTGATGACCTGATCAAGGCGCTTGGAAGCGACGACCCGGGGATCCGCAGGAACGCCGCCCTGGAGCTCGGTATAGCTGGAGAATGGAGGGCGACAAGACCGCTCATTGCTGCGCTCGCCGATCCCGTTCAGGGTGTCCGGGAGGCGGCAGCGAGCGCACTTGTCATGGTCGGGACGCCGGCGGTCGAGCCGTTGATCGATCTGCTCGATCGCCAGGAGGCGTCGGCAGAGTATAAGCGGCACCTGAAGATCTCCCGCGAGGGACCGACCCAGATAGACCTCCTCGCCGGCCCGGAGGGTATACCGCCCGAGAAGAGAACCCTCCAGCACAGAACCCTGGCACAGCATGACCTCTTTGCCGGTCCTGCGGGAGTGGCGGATCACGATGCCCTCGTCCACGAGGCCGAGGAGGGGGCGCGGCGTGCTTACGCGGCCGCCATCCTCGGTGAGATCGCTGATCCAAGGGCAGAGGAGCCCCTCGCCCGGGCGCTCTCCGATGATGACCCTGTCGTCAGGAAGTCGGCCGGGGATGCGCTCGCGAAGTTCCACGAGAAGCGGGGTGAGGTGGCGTCTGCGCCGCCGTCCTGGTAATGCCGGAAGCACGCCGCTACGCGAGGTCACCTCAATCGGGGGCCGGATGCGTGGGGACCGATCGCCACGGAAAATTAGAGAGTATAATAAGGGAGCCCCTCATAAGTTAGATACCTTAGGCACCCGGGTGCATCTGCGACCCCGGACTCCTGGAGGCTCATCGGCGGCGTGTCACGCTCCCAGGATCTCCGGTACACAGGGACTATCGAGTTCTTCAACGCGAAAAGTCCCCGGGATACAGTCGGTGATGGTGACTATGGGCGGTCGGGATCTTCTCGCCTTCCTTGCGCCACCGGTCCACCGTTTTCCTACGAGCCTCGTTGTGATGGCGGTGGGTTTTGCCTATACCAAAGTGAGTCCCCCGGGGATCCGGAGACATCCGGATCTCTCCCGGGCTCTGAGAGATTATACAATGATAACAGAAACAGCAGAAAACCACTCTATCTACTATTGTGGTCGATGTCAACACCGCTGGACAGAAGAATCTACCAATAGAGCGGTCATGTGCCCGATATGTAGAAACTATAGCACAATTGGGCGCACTGAGCCGAGACACAGACGGGGGAGGCGGTGAGCCAACTCCTCTCCACTCTCTCCTGTGACATGACGCCATAAGCGACATCATGCTCTCATGGCGGGCTTTGTGCTCTCTCTTCTCCCCTGCGTATGGGGGAGTGGATCCGGGCCCGCTCCGTACGTCCCTCCGACCAGGGTGTCATCTATCCTTCCCCGGTAACACATAGCAGGGCTACCCTGAGCCCGGGCGCTCAAATATACTGGCAACCCGAGGGCGATCGATGCGCTTGAGGCTCTTGCCCAAAGTGGCGATGCGGAAGAGAAGAGCGTCGCAGAGGATGCCATC
>JAAZIF010000285.1 GCA_012510335.1 Methanomicrobiales archaeon
GCACCCGCATCTGCCAGCGATCCCAGGTTGCAGTACCTTCGCCGTCAGGGCTCTTCCTGGTGGGCACCACGAGTTTCTTCGTGGGCAGCGGGATCGGACCTGCCAGATTGACGCCGGTTCGCTCTGCTATCTCTTTGATCCGGTCACAGACCATCTCGATCTTCTCAAAGTCAGTCCCTGAAAGACGTATTCTGGCTTTCTGCATATCTGCCACCAAAAAATAGGTACTTTATCTCATCTGCTTCGGCGTTATGTTGATGCACATACCTGCCGCGATGGTGGAACCCATATCACGGACAGCGAACCGTCCGAGCTGTGGGATCTCCTTGACGTTCTCTATGACCAGTGGCCGGGTGGGCTTGATCTTGACGATCGCGGCATCGCCGGTCTTGAGGTACGTGGGGTTCTCCTCCTTGACCTGGCCGGTGCGGGGGTCGAGCTTCTTCTGGAGCTCCATGAAGGTGCATGCGATCTGGGCGGTGTGGCAGTGGAAGACCGGGGTGTAGCCGACGGTCAGGGCACTGGGGTGGTGGAGTACGACGATCTGCGCGACGAACTCATCCGCAACGGTCGGGGGCACGTCGACAGAACCACAGACATCGCCACGACGGATGTCACCTTTGCCGATACCGCGGACGTTGAACCCGACGTTGTCGCCCGGAACAGCCTGGGGGATCTCCTCGTGATGCATCTCGATGGTCTTGACCTCACCTGACTTGTTTGAGGGCATGAAAGCGACCTTCATTCCCTTCTTCATCACGCCGGTCTCGACGCGACCGACAGGCACGGTTCCGATGCCTGAGATCGAGTAGACATCCTGGATGGGAAGGCGGAGGGGAAGCTCGGTCGGCTTCTCAGGTTCGGTGAGAGCGTTGAGCGCCTCAAGAACCGTCTTGCCCTTATACCAGGGGGTGTTCTCGCTGAGCTTGACGATGTTGTCGCCGACGAATGCGCTCATGGGGATGAAGCTGATGGCATCTGGCTTGTAGCCGACCATCTTGATCAGCTGGGAGAGCTGCTCCTTGACCTCGTTGTAGCGCTTCTCGTCGTATTTGGCGACATCCATCTTGTTGATGCCGATGATCAACTGGTTGATCCCGAGTGTCCGGGCTAGGAAGACGTGCTCCTTCGTCTGCTCCATCACGCCGTCAGGCGCGGCGACGACCAGCAACGCGGCGTCTGCCTGGGATGCGCCCGTGATCATGTTCTTGACGAAGTCACGGTGGCCGGGGCAATCCACGACGGTGAAGTAGTATTTCTCGGTATCGAACCGCTTGTGGGCGATATCGATCGTGATGCCGCGCTCGCGCTCTTCCTTGAGGCTATCCATTACCCAGGCGAACTCGAACGAGCCCTTACCCTTGGTCTCTGCCTCTTTCCTGTACGTCTCAATGATGTGGGGCGGTACGGTACCCGTCTCAAAGAGCAACCGGCCGACGGTGGTAGACTTCCCGTGGTCGATGTGTCCGATTACAGCTAAATTCATGTGGGGCTTGTCAACTGCCATAGATAGTATCCTCCACTCAATCAAATAGGCCTGTCAGCTCGAGTAGCCTGCTTATGCGAGTATCCTATACGTAGGACGTTCACCATATAAAACATTTCTATCAGCGCCAAAAGCGTGCATTCTCCCAAAACCCTGTATAATCGACAGAATCATAATCTTTGGAGATCTACGTTCTTCATATCATGAAGACGCTTGAGTTTCACCGCGACGACGCGAAGGATCGGGTGACGGTTACATGCGCAGGCCGTGAGGTTTCGGTCTACTCCTACTGTGGCTACTGCCGGCACTGCGCGGGAGTAAGGGTAGGGAAGCGGATGATCCCGGCACCGCAGCGCCAGGCCCTCTCAGGCATAAGAGGGGGCGCAAGCATGGACGAAAACCTGCTCAACGCCGCCGTCATGTTCAACACCCTCGTCCGGGACGGCAGCGCGATCGAGTGCGAGGATGACGCCGGCGAGGGGTTCCGCTCTATGTATAGATACTGATACCTATCATACCGGCTGCGCGCACCGATGAGGGATGAAAGACCATTCACCCCTCCGCCACCTGCTCTTTCGATCCGAACTCCTTCTGGATCTCTTCCCTGAACTTCTCATACCCGATCTCGTCCAGCTGGTCGGCGAGGAACCGCCCGCTCCAGGCGCTCCGGTAGACCCAGTAGACTATGCGGTCGATGACCTCGACGACCTCCTCCTCGGTCTCGACGGATATGAGTTCACGCCCAACACGGGGGTCTGAGCCGCGCCGCCCGCCTACCGTGATCTGGTAGTGATCGTACTCCGATTTCAGGAGGTGGTAGGGGCAGGAGTGGATGCA
>JAAZIF010000034.1 GCA_012510335.1 Methanomicrobiales archaeon
ACGACCTCGACGGCCACCGGGCGGTCATGAACCTGCTCGGCGACCGCGGGGTGCTTGCAGCGGCTCTGGGCGTCGGGGAGCGCGACCTCGTCCGGCACCTCGCGGCCTCTACCTGCAGCGGCCACGTTGTAGACGCCGGCGGGTGTGAGGGCGGCGTCCCCGCCGACCTCTCCTGTATCCCGGTCATGAAGCACTACCCGGGTGATGCGGGCCGCTACTTCACGGGCGGAGTGGTCTTCTCGTGCTTTGACGGCGTCGAGAACGCCTCCATCCACCGGATGATGGTCCTCGACGATCACCGGGTGGTGGCCCGCCTGGTGGAGGGGAGGCATACCGACATACTGCTCAGGGCGGCGCTCGACTGCGGGGAGAGACTCCCTGTCGTGGTCACGGTAGGAACACACCCGCTCGTGACGTTTGCGGCCTCTACACGTGTCCCGCAGGGAAAGGAACTTGTCTACGCCGCAGAACTCCTGGGCGGGGAACTCGGCGTCCGGACGTGTGGGAACGGCGTTAGGGTTCCTGACGCCGAGATCGTGCTTGAGGGCTACATCGGGGCGGAGGTGGTGGCGGAAGGGCCGTTCGTCGATATCACCGGAACCTACGACCCCGTGCGTCAGCAGCCTGTGATCGAGTTTACCCGCATGTACTGTAAGGCAGACCCGATCTACCATGGCATCCTCCCCGCCGGCGATGAACACAAACTCCTGATGGGGGCGCCGTACGAGCCGAAGATCTATCGCGCGGTCAGCGAGGTGACGACTGTCAGGGACGTCCTCCTCACGAAGGGCGGGGCCGGCTACCTCCACGCCGTGGTGCAGATCCGGAAAAACACCAACGGCGATGCAAAAAACGCCATCATGGCGGCATTTGCGGCCCATACCTCCCTCAAGCACGTCGTGGTGGTGGACGAGGATATCGATATCTACGACCCCCATGACGTCGAGTACGCGATCGCTACAAGGGTCCGGGGCGATACCGATATCATGGTCATCTCCGGCGTGCGCGGGTCGTCGCTTGACCCGATGCGGCTCGCTGACGGGACGAACGTGAAGGTCGGGGTCGATGCCACGATCGTTATGGGGAGGGAGGACGAATTTAAGAGAGCGGAGTGGCTGTAAGTTCATGTACCTGGATAAGAGTGATGAGAAGGTTCTCGCGGGCGAGTTCGGCGAGACACGCCGGAAGATGATGGAGATCCTGGTCGCGCTCGGGGAGGTCTACGAGGCCGAGAGCTTCATACCTATAACGAGTGCCCAGGTGAGCGGTGCGTCCTACAAGACCATCGGGAAGTGGGGGCTTGCCTGGCTGCAGAGCCTTGATGCCAGGGTGGCGGTCCCGACAGTCTTAAACCCGATAGGTATGCCGAGAGACACCTGGCGGGAGTTCGGGATCAGGGATGAGTTCGCCCATAACCAGACACAGGTCATCGAGGCCTACCGGAGGCTCGGGATCAGGCTGGAATGCACCTGCACCCCCTACTACCTCAACATCACAGAGTACGGGAACCACCTGGCCTGGTCCGAGTCCTCGGCGGTCGCCTACGCGAACTCTGTCCTCGGGGCCCGGACGAACCGTGAAGGCGGCCCGAGCGCCCTCGCAGCAGCGATCATCGGGAAGACGCCGTACTACGGTCTGCATATAGTCACGAACCGGCGGCCGCAGGTCGTCGTCGAGGTCGAGGGGGGTACCGGTCCGCGGGCTGACCACTGGGGTGCGATCGGGCACATCGCCGGGAAGAAGGTTGGGAACCGGATCCCGCTGCTCGAGGGGATCCGGCCGAACCGGGACCAGCTCAAAGCGCTCGGGGCCGCGATGGCGGCGACCGGCGCGGTCGCGCTCTTCCACGTCGAGGGGATCACGCCGGAGGCCAGGGTCTTCTCGTTCAAGACCGATGGCCTTGAGCGGGTGACGGTGACCGGGGATGAGGTCGAAGCACTCTTCGAGGAGACCGATGTCGAGGCGGTTGCGGTGGGCTGCCCTCACTGCTCGGCCGACGAGCTCCGCGAACTCGCAGACCTCCTCCGGGGGAAGATGACGACAAAACCCTTCTACATCTTCGCCGCCCGGGGTGTCGCGGAGAGGAACTCCGATCTCGTTGCCGCGATCGAGAGGAGCGGCGCCCGGGTGATCCCGGATACCTGCATGGTCGTCTCACCGCGTATGGACGAGTTCGCATCGATCATGGTGGATTCAGGAAAAGCGCTTGCCTATGTTCCGGGGATGTGTGGGGCGCTTGCCCGGATAGGAACGCGAAAAGAGTGTGTCGAGGTTGCAACGGGGTGAGGGGTGGGGATCTCATCCCCTACCGGGGCCGCTCCCGTGTCTCAACCCGCTCGGTCGTCACGACCTCAGGCGGAGGGGTCTTTGACCGCGCTATGGCCTCTGCCTCCTCCTTGCTCGGCGGTTCCGTCGTGGGCCGGCCTGTCCT
>JAAZIF010000035.1 GCA_012510335.1 Methanomicrobiales archaeon
TCCCTACGCGGCCACCGGTCCGCTCGGCCGTTTCAAAGACCGGGCGCACGAGGATGGTCGAGGCGAGGAAGTGTTCGAGGCGGGTATCGGAATAGTCATGACACCGGTCCACGTTCCCGGGTTTTGGGTAGGCGCAGACCTCAAGCATCATCGCCATCTGAGCCCGGTCAGCCCGATTCATCCCCAAATACCCTATGCATGATCTCGTCGGCCAGGTGGTGCTTGCACCGCATATAGTCCTGTGCAGAAAGGCCGATCTCCTCAAGCGTCATGTTCCGGAACATGCAGGGCGAACTTATCTTGCAGCACCATGCGAGGCTTCCAAAGCAGGTGCTCCTCCCCCCCTCTAGCGGGGTGCCCTTCACTACACTCTGCTTGAGTTTCAGGAAATCGTCCCGGGAGAGCCCGATCCGCTCGAGGGTCGGGAGGAGCGGGCAGGGTTTCACCGGCATGCAGCAGAAGGCGAGTGCTCTTATATCGCCGCCGCGGCAGAGCTGCTTCGGGGCGTTATACCAGCCGCTCTCATCGGCAAACCGGGTGATGGCCGCATCCAGGCCGGCAAGCGTCCAGGGATCGGATTTCCGGGCAAGCGAGACGAGGTCCGCACCATGGGAGAAGGCATCCATCGCACGGTCGAACGTTGTTATGGAGTTGTTCGCTATCAGCATAAGAGGGGAGGCGTTGCGGATCTGGCGGATCTTGCTATGCCCATAATCCATCAGATCCACGTGCAGTATATCCGCCCCCGCCTTCCAGATGGCGCGAGCGATATCGCGGTCGTCGTCGGCAACCCCGGCGCGGATCTTCACCGAGACGGTCACGCCTTCAGATTTCAGGGCGTGGATGATCTCGACCAGTCTTGCCGGGCGCCGCAGGAGGAGTTCGCCGCACCCGGCCTCGATCATCGCCGGCTGCCGGCAATGTGCATCGATCTCATAGACCACCCGATCCTCAAACGCGCCTGCGACCTCAGCGTAGGCAGCAGGGGTGCTCCCGCGGAGGTTGATGCCGGTCACAACGCCACTCTGCTTCAGGGCATCTATCTGCCGGGCCAGTTCTTCCAGGGGGTCGTCGTACAGGAACTCTTTTCGCCCCTCCTCTGCCATCTGCCGGCTTGCAGCGATTGTCGGGGCGTCTACGGAGTAGCCGCCGATGAAGGCGGCCCCGATATGATCTGCCCGCTTGAGAACATAGGCCGAATCCACGATCCCGGCCATGGATGCGACCGCCACCGGTGTCTTTACAATCTGATCGTTTATAAGGAGTTCAAAACGATCATATGCTTCCATCATGCTTCTGCATTGGTTGGTGGTGTAAGGGGATATTGATTTGTATCGGGCGGTCGTCGCGAGTGGCCACTGCCATGCCGGACAGGGACTGGAGAAGTACTAAATCGGATGCACTGGTTTTTGCGCTCGCGGATCGAGGGGACAATCATCATGGAGGAGATCTGATGAGGAGATATATCAGGGAGCGCGAAGGTTCCAGACTTCGCTTTTGTGAGTGGATCCGCCGCCATATCGATCCGGGGTTTGAGCCCTCAGGTGGAATCGGTAATTATTTTAATAATGGATCGTATTACCTTGTAACATATGACTAAAATAGGAATGTTACTGGTTGGACATGGCAGCAAGCTTCCCTACAACAAGGAACTGATCGAGACCACTGCTGAGTTTATAGCAGAGAAGGCGGATGAATATATCGTCAAACCCGGTTTCATGAGCATTAATGAGCCAACGGTCGAGGAGCAGCTCGATGCGTTCCGAAGCGAGGATATCGATATGCTGGTCGTTGTCCCGCTCTTCCTCGCGAGAGGCATACACATCGACAGGGATATACCAGAGCTTCTCGGCCTCCCGGAAGGAGGAAAGAAGGGCACATTCAAGACAAACGGGGAAGAGATACCGCTCATATACGCAAGCCCCATCGGCAGCGACCCGCTCCTTGCTGAACTGATGCTGAAGAACGCATCCGACGCGATCGCTGAACTGGAACACTGACGACCATGCGGATCCTGGTGCTGGATACCATCCACGGCGGGTCTGAGCTCGCCCGGGCGCTCCGCGGTTCCGGCCACCAGGTGGATGAGGTGGATGTCTACCGCGGGAAGGACGGCATCCCGGTCGAAGAGGCGCTTGAGCGGTTCTACGATCTGGTCACTGCGCCGGTCCACCTCGACCCGGCTCACCCCCTCCTCCTGCGGCACGGCCCCGCGGTCTCGCACCACGAGATGGTGGGGTGGGTCATCAGGGGGCGCCGCACCACGCATCCCTTCATAGAGATCACCGGGGCTCGGGGGAAGACCACAACCGCACACGCCCTCGCCTCGCTGATGCCGGGTTCGGGTATCCTGCATACGTCGACCGGGACGTACCGCTACCCTGATGGGGAGCGCCTCTGGAAACGGAGCATCACACCCGCCTCCCTGATCCCGGCGGCGCGCGAGGCCCGGCGTATCGGGGGCTGGCTCATAGCTGAGGAGTCGCTCGGGGTCACGGGTGCCGGGGATGTGGCTGTGCTGACGTCGCCGGAGGATTACCCGATCGCGGCGGGCCGGAAGCGCGCGATCACCGAGAAGTGCCGGCTGCTCTCCCGGGCCCGGATTGTGATCCTCCCGCCCGGCGCCGATCCTGTCAGGAAGGCGGTGTCCGTCGGCGATATCGTCTCCTTCGAGGGGCCGGTCTGCCGGTATGCGCGAGGCGGGATCGCGGGCGCGTTTGAAAACCCGCTCTGCATGCTTGAGGGCTACCGCACGGCGCTTGCGCTTGCGGCAGCGACCGCCTGCGTGCTCGGGGTCGATCCCCTGCCGCTCGCCGGGTTTGCCGCCCTGCCCGGGCGGATGGCGAGCTGGCGGGAAGGGAACCGGGTTATAGTGGATAATGCAAACAGCGGGACGAACGTGGAGACAACAATCGAGGCCGCCCGCTACGCTCTCTCTCTCGCGGGCGGCGGCACCCTGACCCTCGTCCTCGGCGAGGAGGCCCGTGCGATCTGCGAGGGGTTCCCGGCGGAGGATATCGCGCGGGCGGTATCGGCCGTCAGGCCGGCAGCGACCGTCTATGTCGGGGAAGGGCATGCAGCGGCCACGCTCGACGAGGGGCTGGCCCTGGCCCGGAGCATCACTCCCGAGGGCGCGATCGTCCTTGCGGTAAAGGCGTGGAGATAGGATTATGCAGTATATTCAACCAAGACCGAGTTCAATCGTAGCGGCGCTCTACACCGCCCGCGACCTGGGCGTGGATGTGGCGATCCTCCACGGCCCATCAGGCTGTTCGTTCAAGCATGCCCGCCTCCTCGAGGAGGATGGCATGCGGGTGCTGACGACATCGCTTGCCGACAACGAGTTCATATTCGGCGGGCACGATCCCCTCATGCGGGTGCTCCGCTACGCCGAAGAGGAGTTCTCACCCCGGCGGATGGCGGTCGTCGGAACCTGTGTTGCGATGATCATAGGCGAAGACCTCGAGTCCGCCATCCACGATGCCGGGATCACGACGCCGGCGATCGTCGTGGATATACATGCCGGGTTCCGGGAGAACATCGACGGCGTGCTTGCGACGCTTGAACCGGCGGCCGCCGCAGGCTGGATCAGCGGCGATGAACTGGAGCGCCAGCGCTACCACCTCGGGAAGGCAAACGAGGTGGAGCGGCTGCGCGGGGCGGCCTCCCGGAGTTACATCGAGCCCTCGCGCGGCGACCTCAAGCATGTCGTCGCAAAACGCCTCTTAGACCTCGCCGGCGATGGTGCCACGGGGGTCGCGGTCATGAATGCGAAGAAAGAGACCGCCTATATGTTCGCCGACGAACTCATCGCCCTCCATGGGGCCTGCCCGGACGCTACGGTCACCTACGTGGCGAACCTGGAGGATCGCGGTCTCCCCAAGGTGCGGGAGGATGCAGCCCGGATCCTTGCCGGTATGCGGGAGCGCGGGATCGACCCCGAACTCCTCGGGGCGCTCGACGAGTATGGTGCAAACGGCATCGCGGTCGGGGAGAGGCTCCGGGAACTTGCGCCCGACTTCGCCCTGATCGTCGGGGTGCCGCATGCCGTCCCGCCAGAGTACACCCGCGGGATCGAGGTCTTCTCGGTCACAAACGGCCCCCGGCAGGTGGAGCCCCTACGAGAGATAGGGCACCGGCACGTCGTGGTCGAGATCGACCTGCACCCAAAGACCCTCGGCGTCCGCGAGATCGTCGAGAGCGAGTTCGGGGCGGTTCTGCGGAGCATGCGATGAAGGGGCTGCTGATCGCCGGCGACCGGTCAGGGAGCGGGAAGACGAGCATCACGCTCGCCCTCTCTGCCCTCCTCGCGGCCTCGCGGGCCGTCCAGACCTTCAAGGTGGGGATGGACTACATCGACCCCTCATACCTGACCGGGGTGACGGAGCGGCCCTGCCGGAACCTGGACGGTTACGTGATGAGCGAGAGCGAGATCAGGGGCATATTCTCGCACGGGTGCCGGGGAGCTGATATCGCCATCGTGGAGGGGGTCCGGGGGCTCTTTGAGGGGGCGGAGGCGCTCACCGATCTCGGGAGCACGGCCGCGGTAGCAAGACAGCTCAACCTCCCTGTGGTCCTCGTGATCGACGCCCGGAGCATCACAAGGAGCGCGGCCGCGATCGTCAGGGGTTTTCAGGTCTTTGACCCTGATGTCGCTATCCGGGGGGTGATCATAAACAAGATCTCCGGTGAGCGCCACCGGGAGAAGACGATCCGGGCGATTGAGCATTACTGCGGCGTCCCGGTAATCGGCGCCATCCCGAGGATGGAGGAGATGGGGCTTGCGGCGCGCCATCTCGGGCTTGTGCCCTACAGGGAGGGGGCTCAGGGAGAGGAGTTCCGGGGCCGCATCGACCTCATCAAGAGGGTTATAGGGGAGCATGTCGACCTTGATGCCCTGCTCAGGATTTCCGGGGAGTTTGAGCCGCCGGCAGAGGAGAGCCCCCTCCATGCGATGCCGGACGCGCCTGATCTTGAGATCGGCGTCGCCCTGGACGAGGCCTTCAACTTCTACTACGCCGACCTCTTCGATGTCCTGGCATCGCTCGGGGCCAGGGCGATCCCCTTCTCCCCGCTCCGTGACCGCCTGCCGGAGGCGGATGGCTACATCCTGGGAGGTGGATGCCCCGAACTCTTCGGCCCCGAACTTGAGGCGAATGCTGCGGCCCGGGAGGGGATCCGGGAGGTTTCGCGGAGCGGCACGCCCATATACGCCGAGTGCGGGGGGCTCATCTACCTCACCGACAGGATGGTTCTCACCCCCGGATCTGCGGATCTGGAGGAGGAGCGGACCTACGAACTCGCAGGGGTTTTTGCCGGCGAGGCCAGGATGCCGGCGCGGCGGAAGCTCGGCTACGTTGTGGGGACGAGCGATGCGGCGAGCCCCATGGGCCGGGCGGCGTTCCGGGGCCACGAGTTCCACTACAGTAGCGTCCGGCTTTCGCCCACGACGCGCTACGCCTACAGGTTGACCCGGGGGAGCGGGATCATGGATGGGCTCGATGGGGCTTTCATCGACCGGACGATCGGGAGCTATACGCACCTCCACCCGGTGACGAGCCGGGAGATGCTTGCACACTTCGTGGCGTGCTGCCGGTCTCCCGGCGGTATGAAACGCAAAGCATACTAACGAACTGTTACTACACTACTTCTATGATCATTTACCTGGACGGCAGATACGTCCCTGAGGAAGAGGCGAAGGTCTCGGTCTTCGACCACGGTCTCCTCTACGGTGACGGCGTCTTTGAGGGGATACGCGCCTACAACGGAAAGGTCTTCCGTCTTGACGAGCATATCGCACGGCTCTACGACTCGGCAAAGACGATCGACCTTGTCATCCCGATCACAAAAGAGGAGATGGCTGAGGCCATCAAAGAGACACTGAGGCAGAACAACTTAAGAGATGCCTACATCCGCCCGATCGTGACGCGGGGGAAGGGCGACCTCGGACTCGATCCCCGGAAGTGCAAGACGCCGACGGTCATCGTCATCGCCGTCACGTGGGGGGCCATGTACGGCGACCTCTACGAGAAAGGGCTCCGGGCGGTCTGTGTCTCGGTCAGGCGCACCCCCCCGGAGGCCATGCCGCCGAACGTGAAGAGCCTCAACTACCTAAACAACATCCTCGCAAAGATCGAGGCGAACTACCGGGGTGTGGATGAGGCTATCTTCTTCGACGTCAACGGCAACATCTCCGAGGGTTCGGGGGACAACATCTTCGTCGTCAAGAACGGCGTCATGGTCACCCCGCCGACCCTGAACAACCTCCGAGGCATCACCCGCCAGGTTGTGCTTGAGATCGCAGAGTCGATGGGGATCACCGTCCTCGAGCGGAACCTCGGTTACTTTGACCTCTATACGGCAGACGAGGTCTTTGTGACGGGAACCGCGGCTGAGGTCGCGCCCATCCGCGAGATCGACGGAAGGGTCATAGGGAACGGCAGGCCCGGCCCCATAACCCGGCAGCTCATGGCGGCGTTCAGGTCCGCCACGGCGAGTGAGGGATCCCCCATCTACGAGTGAGGGGGTGAAGCCGTCCCCTCACTCGTGGACGGAGGGGCCGGCCGATGAGTGATACCGTGACCGCAAGGGCGGTTAAGATCCCGAGGGCAACGTGCAAGCTCTTCGGTGCGATAAAGGCGCTCGCGATCGTCAGACGATGCGTCATTCTCGTGCATGGGCCGAAGGGTTGCGTCTACCATATCAACTACATACTCGGGATGCGGGGCGACCGCCCACCCGATATCTACTCGACGTGCCTCGATGAGCACGACGTCATATTCGGCGCCGAGGAGAAGCTCAGGGAGGCCATTGAGGAGCTCGATGCAAACCTGCGGCCTGACCTCATCGCGGTTCTCTCCTGCTGTGTCTCAAGCATCATCGGCGAGGATATAGACGCCGCGGTGAAGGATGCCTCGACCGATGCTCGGGTCATCGGGATCGAGGCCGGGGGGTTTGAGGGCGATTTCCGGACGGGCTACAGCGAGACCCTCTGCCGGCTCGTCGAGGAGTTTGTCCGGGAGCCCTGCGAGGTTCTGGATCGATCCGTCAACCTCATAGGTCTCCTCCGGGGCGGGCCTGACCGGCGGGAGCTCGTGCGCATCCTGGATCTCATCGGCGTCCGGGTCAACGCGGCGCTTACCGCCGACGCAACGGTCGAAGATCTCGAGCGCCTGGGCTCTGCGGCTCTCAACGTCGTCGTCTGTGAGCCGGCGGGGAAGGAGGCCGCAGAGCTGCTCGAGCGGATCTACGCCACCCCGTTCATCATCGCCGATATCCCCATCGGGTACGCCTCCACCGTCCGGTTCCTCGACCACGTCGCAGAATCCCTCGGGATTGAGCGCTATGTGGCGGAGGATCCCGGCACGGATGAAGCCTGTCGCGCGGCCCTCGCCGGTCGGCGGGTGGCGATCGTCAGCGGACCGACGCGGGCGATCTCCATGAGCCTCTTCCTCACGGGGCTCGGTTTTTTGCCGTCGCTCATCGTCGTGGACTTTGATTCGGATACACTGGGACGGCTTCAGGGTATTGCCGGCCCGGAGTGCGAGATACTGATCGAACCGGAGCAGGAGGAGATCCGGGAGAGGCTTGAGGCCCGCCGGATCGACCTTATGTTTGGCGGCATGCTCGAGAGGCCCCTCGCCGCATCGCTCGGTATCGAGCTAGTGGACATGATGCACGGGAGTCAGAGGACGCTCGGGTTTGCCGGCGCAGAGCATCTCATCAGGGGTCTTGCCGGCACCAGGGATAGAGGGGATAAGGATCGGATCCCCCTGGCATAACTTTTTTATCCGCGAACGTCCAGGTTATATGGCACTTTATGTGTGCTGCTATAGTGTAGGGGCCAATCATGTCGGCCTTTCACGCCGACGACTGGGGTTCAAATCCCCATAGCAGCATCCTGTTTTCAGGCTCAAATCTGTCGCTAAATGTTTTTATAGCCTCACTCCGGCCTCTTTTGCATGGGAGCGTTCACAGAACCAACCCAAACAGACAGAGAGTTCCACCGCATCGATAGAACCTATGCCGGCACGGCCGCCCGGAAAGCCCTGACCAGGGGCCTCCTCACTCGCGACGACGCATACGAGAGGCTCTCGCAGTTAAAGGGCCCCTCCAACATGAGTTTTTCCGAAGTGATCCTGAAGTATACCCCGCAAAAGAAGAAACTCTCCGAGATCCTCAAGGAGTTCGGGCCAAATCCTGCGCTGGCCGGCTCAGTCGCAGAAGCCTCACGCGATATGAGGAAGGTCAGAAGA
>JAAZIF010000286.1 GCA_012510335.1 Methanomicrobiales archaeon
GCCCTTTGCGCTGGCAGCGGTTGGTGGCCACCCAATGATCGGATCGACGGGGAGGAGTCCGGAGGACAGGACAGCCAGGTGTAGCTGCTTCTACGCACAGGGGAGGCTTCAGGATAATAAGGTCGGAGCAGAGAGCACCGGTATCTCCCGCCTGAGCGCGCCCGGGCAGGATACACGGGATCTCCTGCAGTGCCGGACATAAGATCGATGAGACCAGAATAACAGCAGCGAGTGGTCATATGGTAAAGGTATACACAATTGCATCCGGTAAAGGCGGTACCGGAAAAACAACGGTCACAGCAAATCTTGGGCCAATGCTGGCACATTACGGGAAGAAGACATGCATCCTGGACACCGATGTCGGGATGGCGAATCTCGGCCTCATACTGGGGCTTGAGAGTCTGCCGGTGACCCTGCACGAGGTGCTGGCAGGCAAAGCGCGCGTCAGGGACGCCATCTGCGACGGGCCGTTCGGCGTGAAGGTGGTGCCCTGTGGTCTCTCCCTGCAGGGGTTTCAGCAATCAAGCCCTGAACGGTTGAGAGATGTCATGACCGACCTCGTGAGCGAGTTTGACATCCTGATAATGGATTCTCCTGCCGGTATAAGCAGGGACGCTGTCATCCCGCTGACAATCGCTGATGGTGTAATTCTTGTCGTAAATCCTGAGATCTCCGCGATTGTTGATTCCTTAAAGACAAAGATCCTGACCGAGATGATCGGTGGGCACGTAGAGGGTGCGATCATCAACCGGGTTGCCGGCAACACGGACGAGTTCAACTACGCGCAGATGGAGAAACTCCTCGGGGTCAGGGTGCTCGCTGCAATCCCCGAAGATCCAAACGTGCGGCGTGCATCGGCCAGTCGATCCCCGATCGTTGTGAAGTACCCGACGTCTGATGCTTCCAGGGCCTTTAAGCGCATCTCAGCTGATATAGCCGGCATCGAGTATGTTGAGGATGAGATGCCGGAGGGGCGGGAGGGGTTCGTTGAGCGCCTGGCCCGGGCTCTCTTCCAGGGAAAAACCCCATGGTGTGAGCAGCATCATGGAAAAACCACTTGATGTCCGGAGTTGACCGCCAGACTCACCTCGTCTGCCTCCACAATCTCGCATTAACCCGGGTGTGTGTTTTCTGGTGCAGAACACCACAACACGCGGGAGGGCGCATTCTTCGCGTGAGGCAACTGTTCAGCCCCAACCAGAAGTCTTTTCGTAATAACCACCTGATAAAATTTAGTGACTGCCGATACCCCTTATCCCGGAAAAGATCTTGAGAAACGGCCCCTCTCCGATTACACCATTGAGGATCTCCCGGATCTTCTTGCAACCATCGCAAAATATCGAGACGCCGTCGCGGAACAGCAACGTATCCGCACCGAACTCCTTGATGAGAGAGCTCGCCTGGAATCTCAGATCGCTGATCTCAAATCCCGGCGGAACCAAAACGGCTGGTATAGCAGCCTCCTTCCCAGAGCGGGCAGCCTTCATCCCTACGGGGCGCCGCGGAAAAAAACTAAATGAGCCACCCGGGGCCGCATGCATACCGGATGAAGGTAAGCCGGCGCGTTTTCATTGAGAGAGGCCACAACGGCCCGGGCCTCCTTAATTCTCTGAACTGATGACCCTGCGGCACATCTGCTCAGAGCGTGATCCCGAAGAGATGGAGCAGGACGATGATCAGGGCGCCCGGGAGCCCTCCAAGGGCGCAGATTAGAATCGTTACCAGATTGATCTGGACGTCAGGGGCGCCGAACCATGCCAGGACGTCAAAGGCATTCAGGAGCCAGAGCGTGATGAGCCCGGCGATGGCGTTGATGATAAGAGTCAGAGATTTCTTCATGAGGTAGTAGATCGCCGCCGCTATCGCCACAGCCAGGAGGATCGCGAGGAGCCCTTCTATCATCACTTACCAATCATCTGTTGATCACTTAATCGTATTGACGGAAGAGTAATCCGCCCGACCCTCCGATCGTCTTTTCCAAGCCCCCCTATATCCCGGAGCATCTCAAAGGCGTTTCCGGCAAACATAGCGGTCCGGAGGGGCTCTGCGAGCTCGCCACCCTCCATCCAGAAGGGGTTTGATATCTCCACCGAGAAGTCGCCGGAGAAGGGGTTTGCGGTATGGGCGCCCACGACATCATGGATCCAGACCGCCCGCTCGCCGCCGGGATCTGATCTCCGCGGTCCATCGATGAAGAGGTTGTGAACGCCTATACCGGGCTCCCCACGCCCTTCGCGCACGGCACTCCCTGTGCTCACCTCGCCGTAGCGGTAGCCGGTCTTGAGGTCGTAGGCAAACCGCTCAAGCACCCCCCGCTCCACGAATGCCAGGCGCTGCGTGAGGACACCGTCCGCATCCCAGGCGGTGCTGCCGGCGCCGGGGGAGAGGGGATCGTCGTAGATCTGGAGGGTCTCATCGAAGATCTGCTCCCCGATCTTGCCGGCAAAAGGCGACCGACCGGCCTTCACGTTCCGCCCGGAGAGAGCCGGGATGAGGATATTTCCGAGTATGCTTGCGGCCGCGATTGGCGAGAGGACGGCGTCGTAGCGCCCGGTCTCGATCTCTTCACCCCCGATGGAGCGTGCGGCAAGAGAAGCCGCAGCCTCACCGACCACCCGGGCATCGATGTCGGCGAGGAACGGGGAGGCGTCGAACTCGTAGCCCGTGGACTGCTCCCTTATCGCTTCAAGGGAGACCGCCGCGAGCGTCCTCTCCATGCTGTATGCGATGCCGTTTGTGTTTGCAAGTTCCCGGTGCGACCGGCC